>JAURDG010000019.1 GCA_030828025.1 Flavobacteriaceae bacterium
AAATCGATGAACGAATAAACGCATCTTTCTCTGGAAATATGAGCCTTAATTCATATTTACTATTTCCGTTAAGGTCAACAAAAAGTGGTGTTTTGTAGGTGGCTTTATCAATATTCTTCAGAAACAATTCGGTTCCCAAAGCGGACATTCGGTTGCCTTCAAAAACCCTAAATTCAAAACTAGCATCAATATCACGCAGCAGTAATTCCTGCCCCAATAGTAGTTCCAATTCAAAAGTAGATGCCCGTTTTTCGATGGGTTTATTGGCGGCAATATCCATAAAAATACTTTCGTATTTTGCTTTATCCATAGAAGACAGCCGCTCAATACGTTGCATACGCTCGCCCGTGGACATGCGGTTGATGGTGTTGTCCACATCTTCTTCAAGTACAGTGGTTGCCTTTATACTTCGGTAATCCAAAATTGGTGTAGAATCAGATGAAGTAGGATCATACAATTCTGGAAAAATCCCATAGGTATCCTCGATGATTCCTCTTGACACCAATAGTGTTTTATTTTCTTCAGTAGTTCGATCAATGTATTGAAACACCTCGGTTAATTGGGATTCTTTAGGCGAACCTATGCTGTCCATAATTTTTTGGGTAGCCGCAATATAATCACGCAGTTCTCGCTCTTTAATTTGTTCCGAAACGGCAGCTAGTGCATTGTTCACACTAAGCGAAAATTGTCGGTCTCTATTGTTCAGGTTTGTTTGAATCCAAAAAGTCTGAATAATAATAATGCCCAATAAAGAGAGTGCCATAAACACAATAAGCACAGTAAAAAGACTTTTCTTCATGGTATAAAAATAAGCAACCTAAGTTATTTTATTCTTGTGCAAGCAATTGACGATGTAAATCAGTGACTTGCTGTTCGGTATCCGTCAAGGTTTCATTGTGAATCACAAAGTCTGCCATTGGTATTTTTTGCTCGTCGGTAAGTTGGTGTCCCATTCGTGCCAAAACAGATGCTTTGGTAACACCATCCCGTTGTTGTACACGCTCGATTCTGGTCTCAACTGGACTTACCACCAAGATTACGCCGTCAAAGCGTTTTTGTGCTTCATGTTCAAAAACAATAGCCGCTTCGTACATAGAATAAGCTGCGTGCTGCTCCGATTTCCATGTGGCATACGCTTGCTGAACGGCAGGATGTACCAAGTCGTTAAGCTTGGCTAGTTTGGCTTTATCCAAAAAAACTTGATCGGCAATAAAAGATCTGTTTAATGTCCCATCATGATAAGCATCAGCACCCATCAAGGCGATAATTTTTGAGCGTATCGAATCATCGCTTTCCATGAGGTGCTTGGCGACTTCATCTGCTGAAAAAGTGGGGATACCCAGCGCACGAAACATAGAAAGTACAGTCGTTTTTCCACTACCTATTCCACCAGTAAGCGCATAATGTTTCATTCGACAATAAAATACGCAGCTCGATTAGGAACGATGGTCAACTGTTTCGCCGTTGCCGGAAGACCTACCACATCTATTGTTAGTGAGCCATCATTGGCGGCATCAAAAGTTGCCTCTGCACGAAGATTTGATGCATTTATGCTCCGCAACTCGCCAATTGGTGCAGCAAACTTTACCGTCACTTGCTTTGGCGACACGGACAAGCGAAGTGCTGGTGGCACATTTACCAACGTTAGCGGCAATACAAACGAAACATCAGAATAGCGATCGACCGTACCACTGACTTCAATTTGTGTGGTACTCCAGCGAGCCAAACGAGCAATCGAGTCTGGCATTTGCGCCGTTAAATGAAAATTTTCTCGAATTGGTGTTTCAGAAGTAAATTCAAATTGCGCCGCCGCTATAGAGGCTATAGCAGCAGCAGCCCCAACAGCATACACACTGTCTTGACTTAGTTTCAGCGGTGCTGTCAATTGAAAACCATCAGCCAAGACAGCAGTATTGACCAATTGTGGAACAAATGATTTTTTGACTGCACGTGCAATGGGTAATGGTACCGATATTGGAATAATTCGTTCTACATCATTGGCACTTGGATATTGTTGCTTGTATATATCCACCAATATATCCGTACGAAGCTTAGGTTTGTCAATATCCAAATCGGAGAGCTGGGATGTTTCCAAAACAATGGACTTTGGAAACGCCTTGCGATATAGGATTGAAAAACCTGAAGCACTTATTCGCGCTTCAAGATTTAATGAATTAGTCAACAGCAAAACCTCATCTGAGTTGGTCTGCAGGTTTACCACCACAGGTACCAATGTTGTATAGGTTTTAGACAAGGTATTTATCGTCCAGATTAAAGCAGCAAACAGCAGAAACAAAAGTCCCTGTTTCGACCATAAAAATCGCTTCCGTCTTGTTTGCTTCACCAATATCAGTCCTTTTGTTGTTCTTCAAAGGCGTGCATGACCGCATCACTTACGCCCATATTCGAAAATCCACCATCGTGAAACAAGTTTTGCAACGTAACTTTTTTGGTGAGATCAGAAAACAAACTCACCGTATAATTGGCACAATCTAAGGCGGTTGCATTTCCTAGCGGAGACATTTTTTCGGCATAGGCGATAAATCCATCAAAACCTTTCACTCCTTTTCCTGCTGTTGTCGGTGTTGGTGATTGTGAAATTGTGTTCACACGCACATTTTTGTCTCGTCCAAAGAAATAGCCAAAACTCCGGGCAATTGATTCCAAAAAGGCTTTGTTGTCCGCCATATCGTTGTAATCAGGAAACACACGTTGTGCCGCCATGTAGGACAAGGCAACAATACTGCCCCATTCATTCATAGCGTCCTGTTTGTATAAGACTTGCATTACTTTATGAAATGAGCCTGCAGAAACATCCCATCCTTTAGCTGTCCAATCGTAATTTTGATCGGTGTAGGCACGCCCTTTACGTACATTTACAGACATGCCAATGGAATGAAGGACAAAATCAATTTTGCCGCCTAGAGCCTCCATAGACTGAGAAATCAGGTTTTCTAAATCTTCCAATGATGTTGCGTCTGCAGGTATTACTTTGGCATTTGTTTTTTTGGCTAATTCGTCAATGGTTCCCATGCGCATGGCAATAGGAGCATTGGTCAGTACAAAAGAACCGCCTTCTTCGTGAACGCGGAGAGCTGTTTGCCAAGCGATAGAATTTTCGTCTAACGCACCAAAAATAATTCCTTTTTTTCCTTTTAATAATCCGTAACTCATATTATCAATTTTAAATTAAACATTTCGCAGCTCACGTGCATGACGTAATGCCGATTCTTTCATATTTTTTCCGCCGAGCATTTCGGCTAATTCGTTTACACGCTCCTCTTCGGAAAGCAAACGTAGGAAAGTTTGTGTTGTTTCGCCAACTACTTCTTTATATACTTTGTAGTGCGCATCTGCCAAAGCAGCTATCTGTGGCAAATGTGTAATGGATATCAACTGCATGTTTTTACTCATCTCGTGCATACGCTTGCCCATAGCATTGGCCATTTCTCCAGAAACTCCAGTGTCTATTTCGTCCAACACGAGTGTTGGCAGCTTAATCTTTTCCGAAAGAATAGATTTAATTACCAACATGATTCGTGATAATTCTCCGCCAGAAGCAACTTTGCTGAGTGGCGCAAAGTCGATGCCTTTATTGGCAGAAAACCATAATGCCACCTCTTCGGTTCCAGAAGGACCTGGTGATTCAAGCGGCATCAACTTCATGGAAAACTGCACATGCTCCATGCCCAGGTCTTGGGTTCGTTTAGCTAAGGCTTGCGCTAAGGGCAAGCAATTTTCGTGACGTTTTGCACGTAATGCTCCAGCCGTTTGCTGTAGTTGTGCAGTACTGCTTTTTAACTCGTCCGTTAATGATTCTATTTGCTGTTCCATCGAAACCGCATCACCACATAATGCCCGTAAAGAGGCGCGTTTCTCGATAAGGCCATTTGCATCAAGGACTTGATGCTTTTGGCACAAATGATGCACATTACTTAAGCTATCCTCCACTTGCTGTAAGCGTTCGGGGTCATCAGATATGGATTCGCCCAGCGATTGAGCTTCTTGAATTATATCCGAAAACTCAATCCCAACACTCGAAATACGCTCGAATAGCGACTGGTATTTTTCGCCAAGCGAAGCGATTTTGCTAAATGCTTGTTTTAATGCAACTAATTGATCTTGAATCCCTAATTCATCTTGAGTACCAATGGCGCTTACTTCTGCCAAAGTTGCGCGTAAGCCTGTAGCATTACGCAAAACCTTCACTTCTTCCTCAAGTTCCTCAATCATAGATGGATAGAGGTTGACTTGCTCTAGTTCGTTGAGCAAAAACTGGTGGTAATCCAAGGCTTCGTTTGCGCGTTGCTGCGCTTCTTTAAGGCTGTTTATTTTTTTTGTCAATCCTTGCCAATGGCTATATTGAGATTTGTATTCTGAAACTAACGCAGCTGCACCCGAATAATTATCCAAAAGACTTAAATAAAAGGCGTTATCCGTGAGTTGTATCGTCTGGCGCTGTGTATGAATATCCACCAAAGCACTTCCGAGGGTCTTAAGCGTTTCTAAGGTAACAGGCGTGTCGTTGACAAAAGCGCGTGTTTTTCCTGTTGTACTCAATTCTCTACGAATAACTGTCTCTGGCTCTTGGTCTAGGTCTAATTTTTTAAATAAGCTACTTAAGTTATGTTGGGATAAATCAAATATAGCCTCCACGATGCATTTTGTGGCTCCAGGTCGAATGGTAGATAGGTCTGCTCGCTGCCCAAGGATTAACGAAAGGGCATGTAACAAAATTGATTTTCCAGAACCCGTTTCACCTGTAAGCATGCACAATCCTTTTGTGAAAGAAACCTCAAGGTCTTCAATCAGCGCAAAATTCTTGATGGATAGAGATGCTAACACAATAGTCCGTGATGAGATTCATTCAAATATAGGGTGTTTCGCCCATATGCGCACATGAAATTATTAACGTGCTATTAATTCCCAATTTGATGACATACTGGGCGCATAGCGATTTAAAAAACGAAGTAATTCCTTCGTGTCAACCTGCGGGCCATCGGCAAACAATTGACCTATTTCCTCAGATTTAGTGTCAAAAAATGCTTGCAACAAATAGGCGTTGGGTTGTCGGCGCATCAAATCTTCCAAGCCTACCAATTGGGTTGCGATTAATTCCTTGGCTTCTTTTGGTTGTTCTTGCATAACATCCAAGGCATTGCGGTGATACTGATAGGTCAGCATACGAAAGTCGTTAAAGGCAGTTGAAGACAATTGATCAATGAGTGCGTAACGACTAATCCCAGAACGCGTCAACGCCCAACCTGCAGCACCACTTGCTTGAGCGGCATTGGCAATGGTTCTTGCTTGCTCAAAAAAAGCAGTTCCGCCAAGCGGCGAAAACGAGTCAAGTTCCATACCCGCAGCGACATAAATATAATACGAAAATACGGACACCAAATTGTTGTTGTAACGATTTATGTCAAAGTACAACGGCTGAAACTCCTGATAAGTAAATGTAAAATTATTGTCCAGAAAGTTTACCAAAGGAGATGTATAGGCACTTCCGTATATCAAGCGCCCTGATTGCACCTGCAAAGTGCCTGAAAATGAGTTGTCATTAACCGATGATATATTAAGCAAAAAAGAAAGCGAAATGGCTGCTTGTTCGTTGGATTGTTCGGAAGTCCAATTGGTGTTGCTTAAAAAATCGTTTAATGATTTTTCTAGGGTTTGTACTGGTGTAATATTGGTTTGATCAACCAAATCGGTGCTCACAGTAAGCTCTACGCGAATACCTTGGCTCCAAAGCAGCGAAGAAAACACAAGGAAAACAAACAAAAATTTATTGCGCATCGAACATTTCTTTTAGGTGTAGTAAAATATCTGTAGCCACGTCATCCTTTGGCTTTAGTGCATAGTGAACAGGCTCCTTATTTGTTGCCAAGAAACTAATTTTATTGGTATCATACCCAAATCCAGCACCTTTATCTGCCAATGAATTTACCACAATGGCATCCAGATTCTTGTGTGTTATTTTTTGCTGCGCATGTGCGATTGCATCTGTTGACTCGAGTGCAAATCCTATTAGTAATTGATGCTTTTTTGTTTTGCCAAGCGTTGCTAAAATATCTATCGTTGGCTCGAGGGAAATTCCATCCAAACCCGCTTGCTTTTTTATTTTGTGTTGTGTGGTTTTGGACGGTTTAAAGTCGGCAACGGCTGCAGACATAATCACTGCATCGGAATGTTCATACTCCTGCAAACAGGCGTGTAGCATTTGGTCGGCAGTAGTAACTTGCAAGCAAGAAACATTGGGATGAAGACTGTTACCCGAAGTTGGTCCACTAATTAATGTTACGTCCGCACCAAGCGCCGCGGCTTTGTTAGCTAAAGCATATCCCATTTTTCCAGAAGAATGATTTCCAATAAAACGAACAGGGTCAATGGGTTCGTATGTCGGGCCGGCTGTAATCATAATTTTTTTTCCTGAAAGTGGAGACTTTGCTAAAAAATAGGCTTCTAAAGCTGCCACGATTTGCTCAGGCTCTTCCATTCTTCCTTCGCCTTCAAGACCGCTTGCCAGTTCGCCCGAAGTAGCTGGGATCAAGATGTTTCCATTTTTTCCTAGGGTTACTATATTCTGTTTATTGGCCGGATGCTTGTGCATATCTAAATCCATAGCTGGCGCAAAAAATACAGGGCATTTGGCAGATAAATAAGTGGCAATCAATAGGTTATCAGCGGTAGCTTGTGCCATTTTAGAAAGTGTATTTGCAGAAGCGGGTGCAACAAGCATCGCATCAGCCCACAAGCCTAAGGCCACATGATTGTTCCAAAGCGAACCTTCTTGTTCCTCATTAGTAAACGAAGTTAATACTTCATTGTTGGATACCGTAGATAGTGTAAGTGGTGTTACAAAGGTTTTTGCTGCTTCGGTCATGATGACCTGTACAGCAGCCCCTTTTTTGACTAGCAATCGAACTATCAATGGTGTCTTGTATGCGGCGATACTTCCCGAAACACCTAAAATGATATGCTTGCCATAAAGCACAGACATGACTATTCGCTAGCGTCAGTATCCGTGTGACGGTAGTAGATTTTATCCTGTAACCATTGCTCAATAGCGATTGCATGCGGCTTTGGTAATTTTTCATAAAACTTGGATACTTCTATCTGTTCTTTGTTTTCGAAAATCTCTTCCAGGCTTTCGGTTGGCGTAGCAAACTCCTCAAGTTTTTCAAACAATTCTGTTTTGATGTCTTCGTTGATTTGAACGGAGCGCTTAGCCAAAATGGATATCGTTTCGTAAATGTTATCCGTAGTTACATCTAACTCATTACGGTTATACGTTTTGGTAGTGTCAGCTGCTTTTGTGCGTTTTAAATCCATCTGAATAATTAATTGGATGCAAAAGTACGCATTTCTTGTTCAATATCTTCTAATAGTTTTTTCGCTCTCTCCATATGTGATGATTCAGGGTACAAACGACGGAAATTTTCAAATTTTAACTTGGCGTCTTCGAGGCGTTTTGCTTTCTTGTATTCCACGCTATTTATCGCTAAAGTAGTCGCCGCAGAAAACTGAACAAACAAAGCGGCTTCACGGTAACTCGTCCCAGGATTGTCGGCAATAAAATTGTCCAAAGCCTTTATTGACGCCTTATAATCGCGAATAGTATTGTATTGTTTTCCTGTTTCAAAAACTTTTTTTTCAGTTTTTAAGCGAAGTTCTTGCGCCATCACATTGGCTTCGTTCATACGTTCACTATCTGGATAGCGGTTGATAAATTCTTGTATTTTGTCCAGCGCTAAAAAGGTGTCTTTTTGATCTAAGCTGTAGTTGGGCGAAAGTTTATACTGCGCATAAGCCATCAGAAAATAAGCCTCGTCGATCTTTTGGCTTTTAGGAAATGCTTTGATAAAGGTTTCAAATTCATATCCAGCCAAGATGTAATTTTTGGTTTCTAGAAGTGAGTTTGCATAGAAAAAAATCAACCGCTCTGCTTGAGGTTTTCCTCGGTACAGCTCTTTCAATTGAGCAAACAATTGGGCTGCTTTACGATAATTCCCTTCTTCGTATAGAGAAGCGGCTAGTTCATTCTTTTTGGAAAGGTCGTCGTTTTTGAGTGTTTTTTGATACTCACTACAACCCACGTTCAAGAAAATGATGATGACAAAAAAATAATTGGCTAACTTCATGCCCGCAAATTTAGTCAAAACATACCACATAAATTGAGCTTCATGTACAAGCATTTTGCACTCCTTCTTTTTATCATAGCATACATTGATTTAGCCTATAGTCAACAGCAAGAAAACAAGAAAGTTCCATGGGGAATTCAAGTAGGATATGGCACCCAACAGGCAGCTCCTTTTAACTCGACAGAGTACTACTACGAACAGCGTTCCATTTTAGGAAGCATACACCTAAAAGAGCTCATGCACAACAAGATCAACCTCGATATCTGGTTGCAAAGTGGATACTTTAATGCCACGCACCAACTTTTAAATAAGTGGTTTACCACCACCCATTTTTTTGACGATTTCCCCGAAGATTTTCAACAAAAGATGCTACAACAAAAAACCCTGCATCAAGTGGTAGCACAGCTTGCTATCGAACTGACGCATTATATTTTTCCGAACATACAACTGTATGGATATGCTGCCATCGGGCCCATGTGGGTTGGCCAGCAAACAGAGCGTTTAGCCAAAGGACTTGCCTTTTCGGACAACCTTGGATTGGGCATGAAGTTTAAAATCGATCATGATATTTGGTTAAACAGTACGCTAGTTCTTCGACACGAGTCTAATGCTAACCTCAAGTTTCCCAACTCAGGACATAACACTATTGGCTTGCGTTTGGGTCTGCTGTTTAATCTAGCTGGGCAACGTAGGGCTTTAGTGCCGTATGTAGTGCAGCCGATGCCTTAACTAAAGGCAATCGAACCGCATCCGAACAAAGTTTCAGTTGGCTGGAAACAGCCTTAATGCCAGCAGGATTTCCTTCTTGAAAAAGCAATTTTATGACTGGAGCAATCTTGTTGTCAATTTGTTGGGCAATCGGCTTATCTTGCTTGCGTGCCGCTTCTATACCCGCACGAAAAGTCTTGGGAAAACCTCCAGCAGCAACCGAAATAACACCTACCCCACCGAGCAATGTCAACGAAATAGCAGTTTCGTCATCTCCAGAAAAAACCAAAAACCCTTCAGGGCAGGAATCAATGATTTCTTTTCCTTGGATAAGGTCTCCACTGGCATCTTTTATTCCGACTATACGTTTAGCGGTTTTTGCAATACGGAGGGTTGTAGCTGAAGACATATTTACACCTGTACGACCAGGAACGTTATACATAATCAGCGGCAGTGGCGTGACCGCATCCAAGGCTAAATAATGTTGCACTAAACCTTCTTGGGAAGGACGATTATAATAAGGTGTTACCGACAAAATCGCAGTATAGCCTGTGGTGTCGATAGAAGAAAATTCAGCAACTAAGGCTTGGGTATTATTGCCGCCCAACCCCATAACCAAAGGTACACGTCCATTGACCGTAGAGACAAAGGCAGCAAATACCGCCTTTTTTTCTGCTGCTGTTAGAGTAACCGACTCGCCAGTAGTCCCCAGCGCAACTAAAAAATCAATTTTGCTATCGATTAAAAATTCAATAATGGCAGCAAGACCATCATAATCAACGGTGCCATCTTCTTTGAATGGCGTGATAACGGCTACTCCTGTTCCGGCTAGTTTAGGCACCTTCATTGGGTTTTATTTTTTTGTAAAAATTTTTAAAGTCAACCATAAAAGAACCAAAGTCTAAGCTAGGTGGCAGTACCAAGTCGTTAAGGCGTTCGTCCATTGAAGCAGGACCAATTCGAAATTTAGCCTTCAATCGGGCTGAGAAATAAGTCAATGGTAATGTGATTTGGGAAACAAAATGAAGTACCACGTCATAGTGCTGCTCAAGGACATAACGCAAGTCGTCTGCCTGCATGCGACCACGCCAATCGAGACTTTGGCCGTGCAAATGAGGTTTAGGCAATCCTTCTAACAACTTTTTATTAGGCGAGTAATACACCCGTTGTACCTGCTTGTATTCATTAGCAAAAAAGTCAAGCATTTCGGTGTATTGAGCTTCGGTTATATCCAAATCTATGTCGTGCACCACCAACAAACGACTAACCTGCTTCGGCTTAAAAGCCGTGCGATCCTTTAGTCCATTAAGCTGTTGTGCTACAGCACGTTTGGCAAAAAACTTCATCGTTTGCAAAAATACGACTTTATAAGGAGGTCTGTATTGCTATTTACTTAAAATTATAAAAAACAAACACTTTGTTGCAAATCAAACAATTTAAGGTTTTAATAACGCATTAAACTCTATTTCTGAAATAATGGGCACACCCAACGAGACAGCTTTGTCTTTTTTGGCAGGTCCCATTTTATCTCCCGCAATAAGGTAGGTTGTGTTTGCTGAAATAGATGATGCAACCTTGCCGCCATTTTGTTCAATAACAGCCTTTAATTCATCACGAGAATACAGTTCAAATACACCCGAAACAACAAAGCGCATATCTGCCAACAATGTTGAGGCTGGTGCAGCAACTGTTTGCGATAACTGAATGCCCGCAGAACGAAGTTTTTCGATTTGTTGATGATGTGCTGGAACACGGAAATAGGCAACAACACTTAGTGCTATCCGCTCGCCTATTTCTTCAACTTGAACGAGTTCTTCTACCGAAGCCTGCATCAGCGCATCTATAGACCCGAAGTGCTGGGCGAGTTTTTTTGCTACTGTCTGCCCTACATATCTGATGCCAAGTGCGAACAAAACCCGCGAAAAGGGAACAGTTACTGATGCGGCTATGGCGTGAACAATATTTTGCGCTGATTTCTCTGCCAAACGCTCCAAAGGGACTAAATCTACTTCCTTTAAGCTGTATAGATCAGCATACGAATCGATAAGTTGGTGCTGCATCAACAATTGAATGGTCTCTGCGCCAAGCCCGTCAATATCCATAGCTTTCCTGGAAATAAAATGCGCCACACGGCCTACACGTTGCGGCATGCAGCCCAACGCATTGGGACAATAGTGCTGCGCCTCATCAGCGTTGCGTACTAATAAGGTATTGCATTCGGGGCAATGCGTGGCATAAACTATTTCTTTTGCATCAAGTGGGCGTTTTTCCAGCTTTACAGCCGTAATCTTGGGAATAATTTCGCCACCTTTTTCGACCAATACTGTGTCGTGATCGTGCAAGCCTAACTCTTTTATGAAATCGGCATTATGCAAAGACGCCCGCTTAACGACAGTACCACCAAGCAACACTGGACGAAGTTGCGCTACAGGCGTGATGGCGCCTGTGCGCCCTACTTGATAGGTTACCGATTCAAGCACTGTTTCGGCAGCCGCTGCTTTAAACTTGTACGCCATTGCCCAACGAGGCGACTTGGCGGTGTAGCCCAACTGCTCCTGAAAAGCCATTTGGTTAACCTTTATCACTACGCCGTCTATCTCATAAGGCAAATGGGATCGCTCTTGTTCCCAATAATCTAAAAAATGAAATACCGCATCCATATTGGGTGCGTGTATAAAATGTTTGGGTACCCGAAATCCCCAACGAATAGCCGCTTCAAGACTTTCCAATTGAGAAGAAAACAATGGGCGTGTTGCAACAATCTGATACAGATAACACTCCAAAGGTCGTGATGCAACTGCCTTGCTGTCTTGGAGTTTTAAACTGCCTGAAGCTGTATTTCGGGGATTCATATACGGCTCTTCTCCAGCAGCAATGCGTTGCTCATTCATCGCAAGAAATCCAGCAGTAGGCAACATAATTTCTCCACGAATGCTGAATTTTTCGGGAATGGATAAACCCGTTAGTTGAAGTGGCACGGTACGTATGGTTTTCACATTTTGTGTCACGTCATCTCCTTGTATTCCGTCGCCTCTTGTAACGGCTTGGACGAGTTTACCATCTTGATAAGTAATGCTAATGGAAGCACCATCATATTTTAATTCGCAGGTGTAATCCACTTGATCGACGCCTAAGTTTTTACACATACGGGCTTCCCAATCCAAAAGGTCTTGCTTGTTGTATGAATTATCCAACGAGTACATGCGCTGCGCATGCACTACTGTTTTAAAGCTTTTGGTTACAGCACCACCTACACGTTGTGTGGGTGAGTTTGGGTCATAAAAAGCAGGATGCTGTTCTTCAAGAGCTTTAAGTCGGGCTAACTTTTCATCAAACAACTGGTCAGAAATAATTGGTGCATCTTCGCTATAATAGCGATAATTATGCTCGTGTAGCTCTTTTCGTAAGGCGTTGATTTCTTGCTCTATATTCATGCTTTGGTTGCGTCTATAAACCTTGGATATCCCCTAAAATCATTTAGCTGTACAATATCGCAAAAACCTTGTTGTTCTAAAAATTTGGCTAGCGATTTCATTAATGTATCATGTCCCTCAAAAAACAAACGTCCTTTCGAGGCAAGGCAGTATTGGGCATATGCCACAATGGATTCATAAAAAATCAAGGGTGTATCGTCAGGTACAAAAATAGCAGCTAGAGGTTCTTGCGTGATTACATGTGCCGCAGTATTTTCTTTTAGTGCATTGGGTACATAAGGTGGATTGGCAACAATAATATCCCAAATATT
>JAURDG010000171.1 GCA_030828025.1 Flavobacteriaceae bacterium
ATTTCGCCTTGGGGATTGATCTGCGGCAAAGCCAACTACACTTAGTTTGTTGGCACCTTGTAATGTTTTAAACTGCTCGGTAAACTTCTTTCTAGAAATTAAGTAAGACCCATGTATAGATCGCACTTTTTTAATGTAATCATCAAAATGGCGATTTTCTAATGGAGCATAAATCGCATAAGGCGTATGCGATAAATGATAACCAATCGAAAGTAACCACTCAAAATTCGCATAGTGCCCCGTCATCATAAAAATAGACTGGTTCTTTTTGGCGAATTGTTCGGCTACTTCTGGGTTTAATATTTTAAATCGCTTTAGCATATCGTTTTTAGACATAGCACGAACCTTGATGATTTCCAGAAATAAGTCACACATATACCTGTAAAATGCGCGCTCAACAGCTTTCTTTTCTTTCTCCGAAGAAGCCAAACCAGCTAATGTTAAGTTTCTTCTAACGACTTTTCTTCGGTAGCCAATGATGTAATAGGCGAGCACGTAAAACACATCTGAATACAGATACAACAGCCAAAAAGGCGAAATAGAAACAAGCAGCAAAAAGGGTGCGACCAGAATATATACAAGTCGATTCATAGATGTGAATATGACCTAACTTAATGCAGTTTTACAGAAGAAGTTTAGCTAACATGGGCTCAAGATCTTCGGCATTTGTTTCTCTAGCAAGAACATTTCCGTCTTGGTCAAGTAAAAACAATTGAGGAATTGAAGTTACGCCATATTGCGCTGCTATAGGGTCTTCCCAACGCTTTAGATGTGATACATGCGCCCAATCTAAATTGTCATTTTCAATAGCTTTTAACCAATTTTCTTTTTTTTGATCCAGCGATACACCAACTACGTTTAATCCTTTATCCTTGTAGTTGCTGTACAATTCTACTAATTTGGGGCTTTGCATGCGGCATGGGCCACACCAAGAACTCCAAAAATCCACGATTGTATAATTGCCCATAGACGCATAAAGTGTACGAATTGTCCCATCTACTGAAGGCGCACTAAAATCGGGGGCAATTTCGCCTACTTGAACGTCTTTGGCTGCTGCTTCGTCCGCTTCTTGCTCCTTTTCTTCTGGTGTCACAATTACCTCAATGTTGCTGCCAGAGCGGGTTTGTTTCAGGGTACTGCTGAACTTATCAAATAGCGAACGTGCTTCTTCTAGCTCTATTTTATTGCTTTTAATTAGCTGCTCAAGAATCAAAACAGAGATGTAGGAGTTTTCGTTTTCGTTTATAAAACCTAGTTGATAGTTTTTAAACTTATCCTCCATTTCTGTAAATTGTTCTTGCAAATCAACATAAGTTAAGCTATCACGAGCAATCATCGCATTGCGCATTTCGTTTTGAATGGAAAACAAATCTTTTACGATCGGTTCGGTATCGTTTATATATTTTTTAAAGTCATCATTTGATTTAGTTCCACCAACCATAGATTTTGGCAAACTGTCCTTGAAAATTTCGATGGTAATAGCTCCTGGCTCTATTACAAAAGGAACAACAGCTTGCCTGTTGGAAGACAACATCAAGTAGTGCATTTCAGGAACGTCAATGGTGTTTTTGTACGTACTTACTCCATTCAGTACAGTAAGCGTATCGAGGGTTTTGGGTTGATTTGCTTCATCCAGAATAATAAAGAAAATATCTTCGTTATCAGGGACATCAGCAGTAATGTTTAGTGTATATTCATTTGTCTGACATGAAACCAAAAGAAGGACGAAAAAACCAAGAAAAAATAGGCGCATAAAATTGTTTTGTGCAAATTTAAGCAAAAGAAATCGTATTGCTTGTAAATATGACTTTTTACTGAAACCACTAATGATACACGTTGAATAGTGGCAAAAAGGATATGCCGATTGCTCAATAAGCTGTATTTTTGAAAAAAACAATATTATGGCAGGCAACGCTTATGGAAAGCTATTTACGCTAACCACTTTTGGGGAATCACATGGACCAGCACTAGGTGGTGTTATTGACGGCTGTCCAGCGGGAGTTTCCATTGATATTGACCAAATACAACACGATTTAAACCGAAGAAAACCAGGTCAATCAGCCATCGTTACACAGCGCAAAGAGCCTGATACTGTTGAACTATATTCTGGTGTTTTTGACGGAAAGTCAACGGGCGTGCCTATAGGTTTTGTGATACATAACACCAACCAAAAATCCAAGGACTATGCACATATAAAAGACAGCTACCGTCCTTCTCACGCCGACTATGTATATGATCAAAAGTATGGGTTTCGGGATTATAGAGGTGGTGGCAGAAGTTCGGCTAGGGAAACAGCAGCGCGTGTAGTTGCCGGAAGCATTGCCAAGCAGTTGATAAAGCCTATTGAAATTCAGGCTTTTGTTTCTTCAGTTGGTGAGTTATCATTGCCAAATCCGCAACTTGTTAACGATTTTTCGTTTATAGAACAAAATCCCGTACGCTGTCCAGATCCTACTTTGGCAGCTAAAATGGAAGAATATATACGACAAGTGCGCAAAGACGGCGACACTGTTGGTGGTATTGTTACCTGTGTAGCCAAAAATGTTCCCGTTGGACTTGGCGAACCTGTTTTTGATAAATTACATGCCGAATTAGGAAAAGCAATGCTATCCATAAATGCGGTTAAGGGATTTGAGTACGGCAGTGGTTTTGCTGGTGCAGCATTACGGGGGAGTGTTCATAACGACCAATACAATGCTGATGGCACTACGAAGACCAATAATTCTGGAGGTATCCAAGGCGGTATTAGTAATGGCATGGACATTTATTTCAACGTGGCGTTTAAGCCTGTTGCTACCATCATGCAAGCGCAAGAAACTATTGATAAAGAAGGAAACAAGGTTACCATGGAAGGAAAAGGTCGGCATGACCCTTGTGTTGTACCTAGAGCCGTACCCATTGTGGAAGCCATGACGGCTTTGGTACTAGCAGATTTTATGCTTCGATCCAAAAACTCAAAAATATAAACATGCGAAAACTGGCATTACATTGGCAAATACTTTTAGGCATGGCACTTGGTGTGCTTTTCGGTTTGCTATGTAGTCAGTTTTCTTGGGGCAAGGACTTTATCATTGATTGGATAAAGCCATTTGGTACCATTTTTATTAACTCTTTAAAACTGATTGCGGTTCCGCTAATTTTAGCATCACTTATTAAGGGTGTTTCTGACCTAAAAAACATCGCACAACTATCCAATATGGGCGGTAGAACTATCGGGATGTACTTATTCACAACGCTTGTTGCGGTTACTATTGGCTTAACGATTGTTAATGTTATTAAGCCTGGCGAAACGCTATCGGACGGTACACGTACCGAGCTATTAGCTGCTTATGCTACTGATGCAGCAGCCAAACAATCTGTTGCGGCAGCCCAAAAGGAAGCCGGTCCTTTACAGGC
>JAURDG010000141.1 GCA_030828025.1 Flavobacteriaceae bacterium
ATAGTGCCAATGCTTCCATTGTTTTGGAACGAAAAGAAAATGTATTGTCTTTAAGAGAGGCATTAATTCAATTTGACCGAAAAACACAAGACCCTTTTGTGGAAGTAAGCGTTGGCGAGCAAAAATTTGAACGCAGAGATGTTAAGCTCGGGATTTCTGATGGTATTCATGTTGAAATACGTGAAGGTGTTTCTAAAGACGATCAGGTAAAAGTGTGGAACCGAACCGAAGAACGTGATGAAAACAAAAACGAAAAAGACGATGCGTAATATCTGCTGTTTTATCTTGTTAAGTGTAGCTTTTATGGTAGAGGCGCAACAACCAACTGCACCTTGGACGTTGGAAGCTGCCGTGTCGCATGCCGTTAAAAACAATTTGCAAATCCGCCAAGCCTATTTAAATGTCTTGGATGCTGAATCAAATAAAAGTCAAGCGATAGGCAGCTTTTTACCTTCGCTAAATGTATCTCTTGGCCATTCCTGGAACGTTGGACTAAACCGAAACTTGACCACAAACTTATTGGAAGATATGACCAATCAGTTTTCTAACGCTTCTGTAGATTTGGGGCTTAACATATACAACGGTCGTCGAAATGTATATCAATTGATGAACGCAAACTTGGGTATTCTGGCACGTCAGTACCAGCTTGAAGATATGAAAGACGATGTAATGCTGTTGGTAGTCAATGCCTACCTCCAAGTATTGTTTAGCAAGGAGAACCTTGCCGTTCAAAATCAGCAATTGTTGGTTGCAAAGACTGAATTGGAACAAGCCGTAGCATTGGTGGCAGCGGGTGCCATTCCCGATGGAGAACGTTACGAGCTCGAAGCGACCTTGGCTGCGCAAGAACAGGCGGTTGTCCTTGCTGAAAACGAGTATGAAATTGCACGCATTTCACTGGCTCAACTCTTGCTTTTGGATGACTACGAAACATTTGCCATAGCCGATGAAAATTATGATATGGTAGCCACCATGATTTTGGACAAAGAACCACAAGAACTTTTTGAAAAAGCGCTAACAATTAGAAATGATATTCTTTTGGCAGAAACCAATGTCGCCATAGCCGAAACCAATTTAAAAATCGCTAAGGCAGCATATCAACCCAGTTTATCGGGGTTTTACAGCTATAGCTCACGGGTGTCTTATGCTGACCGATTGATTGGCACAGGAAAGTACAACATCATTCCGATTGGTGCGGTTTCCGAAACAGGGCAAATTGTGGTTACCCAACAACCCGAAACAGCCATTGCACCTCATTTACCATTGAGCGAACAGCTTGGCTTAAATGATGGGCATAACTTTGGTGTTGGCTTACGCATTCCGATACTTAACGGCTTGACTGTCAAAAACAATGTCCGTCGAAATAAGGTTGGCGTAGAACGCTCCACAACCTTATTGAACCAACAAAAGCAAGACCTAGAACGCACCATTTATCAGTCATATAGTGATGCTCAAGGAGCATTGGAATCTTATGCAGCTGCAAAAAAAACTACTGCTGCTCGAAAACAAGCATACGACTATGCCACGAATCGATTTTCGGTGGGTGCCTCTACTTCGTTACAGTTTTCGCAAGCGAAGCAGCGTTATGATGCCGCCGTTTCAGCTGAGCTGCGTGCCAAGTTTGATGCCATTTTCCGAATTAAAGTTTTGGAGTTTTACTTTGGTATTCCGCTAACACTATAAGTAGTATTTTTGCCACATGGCATATCTGCTACACATAGAAACTGCTACAGAACAATGTTCGGTGGCATTAAGCAAGGACAAGGAATGCATAGCCTCCAGACAACTTTTGGAAGGCGGATTTTCGCATGCCAAACAATTGCACCTATTTATTGATGAGGTGCTTAACGAAGCAAAGTTGACACCTGACCAACTTGATGCGGTGTCGGTAAGCGAAGGTCCAGGTTCGTTTACGGGCTTGCGGATTGGCAGCGTGGCTGCCAAAGGCTTGTGTTTTGCCCTTGATATTCCGCTGATAGCATTACCGACCTTACAAATTTTGGCTGCACCGCATTGGGAAAACAACAAAGTGGTGGCGCTTTTAGACGCACGCCGTGATGAGGTATATACGGTAACTTTTGATATTGGCGGCACAGAACTGACCCAAACTCAGGCACATATCCTAACTGCGGATTCCTTTGCCGACCTTACTACTGAAACGGTATGTTTTGTTGGAACAGGTGCCGAAAAGGCAAAATTTATATTGCCCAAAAACCCAAACTGGCAATTCGTGCCAACACACCCCATTGCTACGGCAATGCCTCCCTTGGCACAGACTGCATTGCACACACAACGCTTTGCCGACCTAAGTGCTTTTTCACCAATGTATATAAAACCCGTACGTATAACTCCGTCAAAAAAAGATGCGCTAGGAAGGGTAGTGTAAATTTTCCACTAGCATAATGTCACCTCGTGTACTTTGGGTCTTTTAGAAGAAACTTAATGCGATAAATTTTCCATTCGCCATCTTCGTTTCTTAGGATGTTGGTAAACTCCGAAACGGAAAGTATCGTGTCTCTGGCAATTCCATTTTCCATCGTACACCATGTAAGCTTTGAAAGTCCTTGATAGTAAGCGATTTTGCCATCGCCATCTATTTCTTCGTGTTCAATTTTATAGTCGATAATAGGGTATGATATATCGGCTTTGGGAAACCAAAACGCACGTACTGCATTCTTTCCAACAATTGGCGCACGTTTTTTGCCCGCTTGAAACAGGACAATATCCGGACTAAGGTGTTGTAGAATTTGGGTAGTATCTCCTGCTTTCCAAGCAGTTCTGTAGTGGTGCATCATCTGCCTTATTTCTTCTGTATCGTTAAATCCTTTTTGCTTAGGCGCGCACGAAATAAGGGTGCATACAAACAGTATTAAAAGTGGTTGTAGGTAGCGGTTGTATTTTTTCATAAGGCATTTAATAATGAAATAATATCATCTCCATATTTATCAACTTTTTTTTCTCCAAAACCGTTGACGTTTAGTAATTCCGAAAAAGTTGTTGGTTTGTCTTTGGCAACAGAATAGATGTTTAAATTTGATAAAATCATATAAGGCGGAACCATTTCCTCTTGTGCTTTGTCTGTTCGCCATTGTTTTAGACACTCGACAATAATCAATTCGTTTTTGGTTAAATCAGCTTCTGTTAGTTTCGGTTGCTTTTTTTCAATACTGTTCCTTTTCACTGATAAATCATCATCGTGTTTTTCTTCATAATGTATGATAATAGACCAGAAATTAGTTTTTCCCTCAACTAGCGAGGTTGAAGATTTTTTCATTTTCACTGTTTCAAGAAAATCATTAATAGCTTTTTGGTCGGATTTTAAGTGTTCTTCAGTTAGTCTTATGTTAAAAATCTTTATTTTCATATTGGGCGAAGTTTATAAATTTTGCAGAAAGTCCACTGGCTCGCGTTTACGTTAAGTGGAATCTATAATTTTTAAAAAAAGTTAAAATCCCCATAGATAGAAATGCTCCAACCACTATGTGGCTAATATTGTAAAAAAGTGATGGGATGTAAAATTCTTTTAGTTTTAGCCAATACGTTTCTTTTCTGCCTTTTTGTATGCCATATGTAGGATCTCGATATTCATAGTATTCCTGTCCATTTATTGGATTTTCAAATTTGAAAGGTTGGATGTACAGGTATCTACCTATTCCGTAATTTTCTTGGCTTCCATCGGTTACTTGTCCGCCACCACTTATTTTTCCAAAATGTTGAACTATGAAAAGTGTTAGGATTGAAAATATAATTGACTTTAAAATCAAGGATATTAAAGACTTTTTTACAATAATTTCCTTCTTTTTGTCCATCTCTTTTTTAATTGGTTGTAATTCATACTCGCGCGCTTACAACACATAATTAAGCTTAAATAGGCATATTAGCGTACCAAAATGATACACAAAACCCTTAATCTGAAAAAAATAAAATGATGTGAAATCGGTTAAATCCATTTATACAAATTTGGGTTTGTTTATTGCTAAGGTAACAAAAAAATAAATGAGGTTCTACCCATTTATTGCCACCACTTGCTCTACTTTACCTGGGAGCATTTC
>JAURDG010000216.1 GCA_030828025.1 Flavobacteriaceae bacterium
AATGCTGTTGTTAGTGATAAGTCCTTTGGCAATGCTTAACCCTAAATTCCCTGCTCCTAAAATAGCTATTTTCATAATTAAAATGCGATTGATTTTAAATGTAGTCCAGTGGTTTGCTCTAAGCCAAACATAAGATTCATGTTTTCTACCGCTTGACCTGAAGCCCCCTTTAATAAATTATCTATAATACTTGTAATGAGAATTTTTCCCTCGTGCTTATGCAAATGCACCAAACATCTGTTTGTATTCACGACTTGCTTTAATGCTAATTCGCTTTTGTTGACTGTGGTAAAAGCACTGTCTTTGTAAAACGATTCGTATAGCGTATAAGCATCTTTCAAACTTCCGTCAAAATCGGTATATGCCGTAGCAAAAATTCCTCGTGTAAAATTTCCTCGAATAGGCAAAAAATGCAGTACAGCATCGCTTCCCTGAGCCGTTGCCAAGGTTTCGCCAATTTCACCCAAATGCTGATGCGTAAAGGGTTTGTAATAGGATATGTTGTTGTTGCGCCAGCTAAAATGGCTTGTTGCCGAGGGCACGGCACCTGCGCCGGTACTTCCCGTAATGGCATTGATATGCACCTCGTTTTGTAGCTTTTTGGCAGCTGCCAACGGCAGTAGTGCCAACTGAATAGCCGTAGCAAAACACCCCGGATTGGCAATGGCTTGCGCCGATTGGATAAGTCCTTTGTTGACTTCGGGCAATCCATAAACAAACGATCTGCCCATAAACTGATGATCGGCGGCAAGACGAAAATCATTGCTTAAATCAATGATTTTGGTGTTGTCGTTGATGACATTTTCGTGCAAAAAAGTACCCGAATTTCCATGCCCCATGCATAAGAACAATACATCAATTTCAGGGTTTAATTCACCCGAAAACGGAATATCTAAAATACCGACTAAATCGGGATGTGTATCCGAAACTGGCTTTCCAGCACGGGTTGAGCTATAAATAAAATCAATTTCCACATTGGGGTGGTTCACGAGCAAACGGAGTAATTCGCCTCCGGTATAACCCGCACCGCCTACTACGCCTACCTGTACTTTATTTATTGACATGCTGATAAATTTTTCCGGCATTTGCCGATAGTTTGATAAATCCTTTTGCTTCTGCAGCACTCCATGCCTTGTTGGCTTCGCCATAAGTGCCAAAGGAGTTGTCCATCAAATCGTGACTGGATTCGATGCCGTCAAGCGTAAATCGGTAGGGGTGAAGGGTGACAAACACGGTTCCCGTAACTGTTTGCTGGCTGTTGGTGAGTAAGGCTTCAAAGTCACGCATGACAGGGTCTAAATATTGCCCCTCATGAAGCATCATCCCATAATACGAACTGATGTAATCTTTGTGGTGCAACTGCCATTTGCTAAGCGTGTGTTTTTCTAGCAAATGATGCGCTTTTATAGTCACTAGTGCTGCTGCTGCCTCAAAACCAACTCGTCCCTTGATGCCAATAATGGTATCGCCCACGTGAATATCACGCCCAATCGCGAACGGCGCAGCCAGTTCTTGCAAGGCTTGAATGGCAGCTACTGGGGTGTGTTTTTTGTCGTTTATTCCTACCAATTCGCCGTGTTCAAAGTGCAGCGATATCTGCTCCGCAGCCGTTTTGATGCATGGATTGGGGTAGGCATTGTCTGGAAGTGGTTTTCGTGATTTTAGCGTTTCGCTACCACCAACAGAAGTGCCCCACAATCCTTTATTAATGGAATATTGTGCTTTTTCCCAAGACCAATCTACGCCGTGTTGTTTGAGGTAATCAATTTCTTCCTCACGCGACAGTTTTTGGTCACGGATAGGGGTTATGATTTCGATTTCGGGAGCAAGGGTTTGAAAGATCAAATCGAAACGCACTTGATCGTTACCAGCACCGGTACTGCCGTGCGCAATAAAGCCAGCACCAATGTTATTGGCATGGCGTACAATGGCAACGGCTTGGGTTACACGCTCGGCACTTACCGAAAGCGGATAGCTGTTGTTTTTGAGTACATTTCCAAAAATCAGGTACTTTACGATATCTTGGTAAAAGGTTTCTACCGCATCAATGTTGGTGTAGGATGTAGCACCAAGCGCTAGTGCTTTGGATTCAAGTGCGGATACTTCTGCTGCATCAAAACCACCCGTGTTTACACTTACTGCATGCACCTCATAGCCTTCTTGACTAAGCGATTTTACACAATACGAGGTGTCTAATCCTCCGCTATAGGCTAAAACTAATTTTTTACTCATTTTTTTGTTCGTTTAAAAGCATTCTTAAATGATTGAAGTCTGCTTTGTTTTTTTGAATTTTTATTTGCATTAGGATCGTAAAGCATACCTGTGCAAAGGCACATTTTTCGATTGGTACGTGTAAGCACGTCATAGTTTTTACAGGTTTGACAGCCCTTCCAAAAGTCAGGATCATCGGTCAATTCAGAAAAAGTAACAGGTCTATAACCCAAATCATAATTGATTTTCATTACCGGTAAACCC
>JAURDG010000225.1 GCA_030828025.1 Flavobacteriaceae bacterium
ACCATCATGGTTGGGCCGTCAATTCCTTCAGGATATCCAGGAAAGTTATCCACTTCGGTAGTTGTGGTCAATTGACCTCCTGGCTCCATACCAGTATAAAGCACAGGCTTCAGGTCGGCACGAGCGGCATAAATTGCAGCCGTGTATCCTGCTGGGCCAGAACCTATGATTAAAGTTTTTAAAGGAGTTTTGTCTTGGTCCATTGATATAAATTTTGGTCAAAATTATAGCATAGAAGAAAAATGTACCACAAATCAATTAAAAAGTTATAAGCATTTTATAATCATTGCTGTTTCAAGCGACTCCGATTACTTTGCGAATATTAGCTAATTTAGTGCCTTGGTCTTGGAACCGTGAATAACTAAAGTAATTGCCTATATGCACCATGGAATTGTTTATTATCCAAACTCTAGAAATCGAGGTGATGATATACAAACCTATGCCGCTTCTCTACTAGTGCATCAGCCTATATTTTGTGACCGTGAGCAGCTTGATAAAATTCAGTCTCCAACAAAACTACTTTGCAGTGGTTGGTTTATGGAAAATGCAGTAAGTTGGCCGCCATCACCAAAAGTGAAGCCTCATTTTTTATCATTTCACATTTCAAGTACGTCTGAAAGGCAAATGACAAGTGCTAAATCGATTGCTTATTTCAGAAAACATCAACCCGTAGGATGCCGGGATCTACATACCCTTGAATTGTTACAAAAGCATGATGTGGATGCGTATTACTCTGGTTGTTTGACACTTACATTGCCACCTTTTAAAGGCAAGCGAGGTGATGATATCCTATTTGTTGATGTGATGCGTACCAATTACACCTCATCCTACAGAAAAACCATAATAAAAAAAATGATACCGGATGCTTTTCAAGATAACATACACTATTTGAGTCATTTTTCTGATGACTTAAAAGAGCAAAGCATAGAAAAACGCATGGAAGAAGTGCAGTTATTAATCGAACGTTATAAAAAAGCAAAAGTTGTCTTTACATCTTTAATTCACTGTGCACTTCCGTGTATCGCCCTTGGAACACCTGTTGTTTTTATTGATGTTGGGTTTAATAACAATCAAGCAAAGCGTGATAGATTTGGTGGAATTCTTGAATTGCTACCCGAAGTTTATACCCCGAAAATTCCCTTTTCCAAGCGTACTATTGCACACAAATTAGTACGCATTTCTGGTTTATATAAATGTGCATTAAATAAAATTAATGTACTACCAGAAAGTTTATTTGAGCCCAAAAATCAAACCGTGGCACCTAATGAAATAGCAGATAAATTGCGTCAATCTGTTGCTAAATTTTACGCTAAACCTTAACTATGCTTTCGGTAGTCATTTGCACGTATAATAGAAGTGAAGTCCTTTCTGTTTGTTTAGAAACGATAGCTGCTTACTATCCAAAAAACTACACGGTAGAAGTTATTGTTGTGAATAACAATTCTTCCGATGACACGGAACATATTGTACAGCAGGTACAAAAAAACAATCCATGGGTTCAACTTGTTAATGAATCTAAACAGGGTTTGAGTCATGCCAGAAATCTAGGTTTTCAGACCGCCACTCAATCATGGATACTGTATTTGGATGATGATGCAAAAATTGACAAAAACCTATTCAATCGCGTACATCACCTAATTACATCTTCGGAGTATCGCTGTATCGGAGGGTTATATTTGCCTTGGTATGCTGTAGAAAAGCCAAGGTGGTTCCGTGACAAATGGGCGAGTAACAAAATGCAATACCACGAACTTTCAACCTTAAAAAGAACCGAGTATGCCTGTGGAGGAATTATGTTAATCCAGAAATTTTTGTTGGAAGAACATGACGGATTCAATTCGGATTTTGGAATGAAAGGCAATCATCTTCACTATGGAGAAGAAACGGACTTGCAACAACGCATTAGAAAAACAGGCGAAAAAATAGCATACGACCCCTTTCTGATTATTTATCACCGTGTATCGCCACACAAAATGAATGTGAAATGGTTGCTAGGCTCTTCCTACACAATGGGGCAAACTTTCCTATTATCAACTGGTTATCCAAACAATATGTTTACAGGTTTTGTCGGCTTGTTTATTGCGCTCTTTCAAAGTCTTATACACCTTTTGATTTACCTTCCGCTTCTACTCAAAAAAGGATATTTTATTGAAAATTATATCGTTGATGTTTTTAAAAAGCCAGCAAAATGGTTGGGCGTTTTTACTGGTTCTTGGCGAGGAAAAGGATACACGCATTTATCTGATTAGACATCGTTGGTTAATCTCATGGGGTTTGGATAAAAAATATGTTTGCATAGGATTGGATATATTCTATATTTGCAGTCCGTTTAACGGG
>JAURDG010000020.1 GCA_030828025.1 Flavobacteriaceae bacterium
AAAAAGATTGGTAGATACTTATGATGATATTCTTGAATTTGTCGGGTTGAGCGATATCAATCCAGGGCGATTGGCATACGCAAAAACCTATATGGGTGTCAACTGTCCAACATTTACAGATGTTGACCAAATGCTTATAGTTACAAAGCCAGACTTGTTAATTGTGACTACAGTAGATGCTACCCACCATGAGTTTATTATTAAGGGTTTAGCTTTTGGGTGCGATGTGTTAACCGAAAAACCATTAACAACGGATGAAACGAAAGCCCAAGCCATCATCGATGCAGAGCGGAAGTCTGACAAGAATCTCATCGTTGGATTTAATTACCGATGGAGTCCATATACCACCAAAATTAAAGAGTTATTGATGAATAACACCATTGGTAAATTAACTTCTGTCGATTTTAATTGGTATTTGAATACCTATCACGGAGCATCATATTTTAGAAGATGGCATGGTCATCAGGATAAAGGAGGGTCTTTGTGGGTGCATAAATCTACGCATCACTTTGATCTGCTCAATTGGTGGATTGATGCGGACCCAACTACAGTTTTTGCATTCGGGGACTTGGAGCACTATGGAAAAAATGGTCCATTTAGAGGTGCGAATTGTAGGTCATGTGAGCATAAAAATCAATGTGATTACTTTTTTGACATCACCAAAAATCAAAGGTTGATGGATTTGTATGTAGCCAACGAACAATACGATGGTTATGTGCGTGACAATTGTCTCTTTAGAGAGGACATTGATATTTTTGATAAAATGTCAGCTCAGATTAAATATGCCAACAATGTTACAGTAAATTACTCTTTGACTACCTACTCTCCATTCGAAGGATGGCGAATTGCTTTTAATGGAACAGAAGGAAGAATAGAGGCCTCTTTGGACATTCCCTATGATAAAAAGAACGTTGTTAGTCAGGAAGAGATGCACGCATTAGAAATGCGACAAGATGCTATTGATGACAATAAAATTGAGAATATCATCCTGCATAAGTTGTGGAACGATTTTGACACAATCAACGTTATTATGGAAAAAGGTGGTCATGGTGGTGGAGATGTTAGACTGCACAAACAGATTTTTGAAACGCCTCAAACCAAAGATCCCTTTGAACGATCTGCAGGATTAAGAGATGGAATTATGTCGGTGATTATTGGTATAGCGGCTCGAAATAGTATTGCTTCCTCTCAAGCCGTAGCTATTCAAGATTTGATTGATCTTAAACCAATGAAAAACCGGTTAAAATAATATTCTTACAGTTAGGTTTAGTACAATCCCGATGCATCGCATCGGGATTTTTGGTTTTTAAAAAACAGCCTAACTTGCTAAGCTATAGATAAAGTCTCAAAACAGGGTTGAGGCTGATAAACTCTAGACTTTCGCGCTCATCGTCTTCAAGTTTTTGCTGATGATTTAACAAATAAAAGCCCAGAGTTTATAAATAAACAGAAAACAATTAATATGTTTTAGCATAACACACCCGACACATCGCATCGGGTGTGTTTGGTTTATATTTTGGTCTGATTTATTCAGTTTTCTTCATTTCATCAATTTTTTTCCATGACGGATCAACTTCTAGACTTGCCATGATGTATAAGTTCTTGTCTTTAACAGCAACCGTACTTCCATTTTTTTCGGTTAACACAGCTGAAATTTGTTCTGGTGTAAGTTGATACATAGCTCCAGTAGAAGCGTCAACAATAATTCCAATGATTCCACCTAAAAAAATATTGCCAAAAAACCAGCCATTTAGCTTTCTTGAAAGCTTTGTTTCATAGGTTTGATATCCTTCTAACTCAATTTTAACGGCATACTCATTTTTTCTTTCGAGTATTCTCATAAGAGGTGTGTTCCCAACAAGTTCATCGTTCAAATACACTTTTGCATCTGATGGAGATGAAGAGAAGTTGACGGTCTGTTTTGATGTTGAGATTATGGTTGCACAGGATGTAAAAAACAGGCAGATGATGATAATAAATTTATAGTTCATGATTATTAGATTTAGATTATTTAAAAAGTTAATTGACTTAATTTTTGGGTATTTCCAGCATAATAATAAAGTTCAAAAACCATTCTGTGACATGAACTCATTAAGTCAGGTTTATCATGCTGTGTAATTTTTGGTACACACCTTAAAAGAAGAGTGTGCATAAAAAATAAATGGCTATGTGTTGTTTTTTCATGATTAAATTTTAAGGGTTTAAAAGAATATTGGGGTTTCACTTAGATTGAAAAAATCAATCATCAAGTTTCGTGTTTCATCAATGATTAATTTACGATTTGGTAAATCGACATGTATATCAGCACGATGTTCTGAAAAAAAGGCGTTAATATCTTTTGGCTTTCTAAAAACTGAGGTTTTTCTTTTTGTGGTGTCAAAAATCACCCCGCATAAATAGGTAGTGTAAACTCCGCTTAGTCCACCCATAAACTTTGAACCAACTGAAGCAAAATAATCTTCAAAATAAAAAAATAACCTATTCCCAACTAAAACCTTATTGTATGTGTTACCAATAGCCCCTTGCATTCCTTTACCTCTTCCTTCTATAAGCTTTTTGACCTGCTTTGAATTGATGTATAGATCAACTCCATCCGAAACAGCAAATGGTTTTTTGATGCGTTTATTATTTGGGTATTTGAGTATATAGGTTTTTGAGTTGTATCCCTGAACTTTAGTGAATTCTATCGCTTCGGAGGGGTTTACAGCGATTAGGTCATCGAGAGTAGAATATATCCCTTTTGGAAAAGGTGATTTATCTAGTGGCTGAGCAAATACAACTGTGGAATGTAGAAAAATACCAATTGAAAAAAGTAAGATGAATTTTAATTTCATCGCATATAAGATTTAGGTTACGTAAATGTAGCAAAAAAAAAATTAACCCACAAAAACAGTCCTAAAACGCTCACATGAAATCAGCATATTTTCGTTAAAACTCGCACCAGCAACTTCCATTTCCCGTTGGTAATAGGCTTTATGCACTTTTCGCCAGTAGGCTAAACTTTTGTCTCCTTCGCCCTCGGCGTGGGCAAATGCCGCATCCACCTTATTAAAGGATACTTGTTGTATGTTGGTAAGTTCAATAACAGCTTTAGCAACACCATCCCAATCCGTAACAATAAACAAATCCCCAACATTGGGCATAGGTTTGTTGTGGTGCACATACCACCAAACCGAAGGGGCTGTAGCTTGTTTAATCTTTTTTACCACCAACTCGGCACATGTATTGGCATCATGTGCATTATCACAAAAATAAAAGTGATTGGGTTGGGGTGTATGCTCTAAATCAGGGTGTTTTTTTACAAAGTTTGCCCACAATTCAGCCACAGATGGATTTGGTAATTTCATAGGTTAAAAATACATATTTCAATAGAAGATTGTATCTTACGGCTATGCAACCCAAAACCACATCACGGCTTACCGAATACATTGCATTCTTGGCTGATCAGTATGGCGTAAAACACACGGATTATGCTGCCTTACACCATTGGAGCATCACGGAACAAGGTGTTTTTTGGGCTAGTATTGCTCGGTTTTTTTCCATTGATTTTGACACGCCCTACGAGGAGGTTTTTGTGCCCCAAAACCCGTTTTGGGAAACTAAGTGGTTTCACGGCGCACAGCTTAGTTATGCCCATCATATTTTTAGAAACGCCACCACCAAACGCCCCGCACTGATTTATCAGTCCGAAAATGAATACACAGAAATCAGTTGGGCGCAACTGATAGCCAAAACGGTTGTGCTGCAGCAGCAACTTATCGAGCAGGGCGTGGGCGTAGGGGATTATGTGGTGTGCTACGGCATCAACAGCCCCGAAACGGTAGCCGCCTTTTTGGCAACCAATGCGCTGGGTGCGGTATGGTCGTCTTGCTCGCCCGATTTTGGCACCCATGCCGTGTGCGAGCGTTTTGGACAACTCAACCCCAAAGTGCTTTTTGCACATCGGCAGTATGCTTATGGCGGAAAATCGTTTGACACCACCTCAAAAATTGCCGAAATTGCAGCAAATATACCTGCTCTTGAGGCAACTATTTTTTTAGACCTGCATGCCACTTTTGATGATGCGCCCAAAACAAGAGAAGACCTAAGTGTTACTTCGTTGTCATTTTCAGCTCCTATTTGGGTGCTGTTTTCATCGGGAACCACAGGCAAGCCCAAAGCCATTGTGCACGGAACAGGTCAGATGCTTTTAGAGCACCTCAAAGCATTGGCGTTGCACCAACATGTTGACGCAGGCGACCGTTATTTTTGGTATTCCACAACAGGTTGGATGATGTGGAATTATGCGCTGAGTAGTCTGCTTTGTGGCGCAACACTATGTTTGTCTTCGGCTGCGCCTAGCTACCCAACAACCGATGCGTTGTGGCAATTTGCGGCACGTGCCAACATAAACCATTTTGGCGGCGGCGCGGTTTATTTTCAGCAGCAAATGGAGTGTTCAAGTTCTTTTTTGGACAACACCGATTTCTCTTTTCTTAAAACGATAGGCGCTACGGGATCGCCGCTTTCGGCAGCGGTTTGCAAACGCCTTCAGCAGCAGTTTCCCAAATCCAATATAGTTTCGCTAAGCGGTGGCACAGATGTTTGCACTGCCTTTGTGGGTGGTCATCCCGATTTGCCTGTAATCCCTGGTGAAATTCAATGCAAAATGCTTGGTGCTCCCGTTGAAATTTGGAACGAACACGGCGAAGAAATCAGCAATACGCCAGGCGAATTGGTGCTTAGTGCACCATTTTTGGCAATGCCCGTTTGCTTGGTTAATGACCCTAATTTTGAACGCTATCAGAAAAGCTACTATTCCAAATTTAAGTCCGTTTGGAATCACGGCGACTGGGCAGCAACTACCGAAAATGGCGGGATTATCATTTATGGACGTTCCGATGCTACGCTTAATAGACACGGGGTTCGCATAGGAACTGCAGAACTCTATGCAGCACTAGACCAGCTCCATGAAATAACAGACAGTCTTGTCGTGCATCTGTTGGACGAAAATCAAGATAAACTCGTGTTGTTTGTGCAAAGCGAAAGCAACATTAATGAAGATATAATCAAAACCCACATCCGAAATAGCTGCTCCCCACGCCACGTGCCCGATGCCATGTATCAAATTCCAGAAATTCCTTATACCATAAGTGGAAAAAAAGTGGAAATTCCCGTAAAGCGTATTTTGTTGGGCGAAAAACTTGAAGATGTTGTTTCTTTGGATGCGCTAAAAAATCCCCATGCCATGCAGTGGTTTTTAAAAATATTTCAATAGAACATACTGATAAACATTTACTTAATACGGGAAGAATTTTTTAATCGTTCCGTGTGGTTTGTTTTTGAAAGGTACTTTCGAAAATTTTATTGGCATTGTCCACTTCAAATCCGTCTCGGCGGTGGGCACTTGTGATTTCATTGTTGCGTAGCAACGAAAACTGCGGCAATACTGATCGTTCGGCAAACTCAACATAGCTTCCCGCAATGGAATGCGTATCGCCATCAGCAAAAACACTCTCAATCATATGTGCCACAGAACTGCTTTGTCGGAGTAATCCGTCTGTACTGGTCTTTATTTCTCCACCTGCGTTATTGAGTTTCACGCCTATTGCCTTAAGGAATGTGTTAAAATGCTCCAACTGATTAAAAGGCTCTGGCAACGCATGCACGCTTATCGTATAATGATTTAGGTAATACCTGTTGTACAAGACCCACGCACCGTATTCGGTTTCTTCACGAAGTTTTTGATAATCCTGCCAAACAGGCATTGTCCAAAGCGGTTGATGTAAAAAAGACACAACTGCTTTTGGGTCGTTTAAATCAATATCGTTTATGGGGTCGCGCTTGATGTCTTTGGTGTATTTATGCACGATATCCCGTGCTTGTGGCGAAAGGTCATTAACACGCAATTCACTAATAAACACACGAGGATATTTGTCAGAAGGAGGCTTATACCAATAGGCATCTAATTTTTTAGCTGCAAAATGATAATGCTCTTGTTTTGTATATCGGTAATGTAAAAAAATGCGCTCCAATGATTTGATGCCTAAATGTGGCACACCCAACGTGCGAAAGGCGATGTGGTCGTTGATGATGTCAGCTTGGCTTTTGATCAGCCCTCGTTTTATCATGGCTGCCGTGATGGTCTTTACGTCTGGGACACGATTCTGGTACGGTAAAAAAAGTCCGTGGAGCACCACGTCTAAGGGGGTGTTGGTAGTAAAATTCATCTGTGTTTTGGGGTTTTTAATAAGGATCCGCTTTGGGTGTTGTAAACATCGGCTAGTTGTATGTTTTCTTGTTTGATAAATCCTTTTTGGGGCAGCGTTCCTTGTGCGACCAATTCCACAACCGCAGCCAGCGATGCGGCTGTTGTCCAAGAAATAGCACGCCAAGTGTGTCCAAAAAGTTCTACAGGGAAATAGGTTTCAAAAAATTCCTTTCGTTTCATTCTGCCATTGATCTCGCCTTCTACAACAGCATAAACATGCACCAAGTCATCATCTACTGGAGGCTTTGCGTGGGTTAAGATACGCTCCAATTCGGGCAACTCATTTTTTAGGATAAGCTCATAAAGCAAAAAGCGCATCAGTTTTCCGTGTCCTGGATAGCGAATGGTTTTGTAATTTAAGGTGTCCACTTTGCCTTCATAGGTTTGGCACATGGTGCCTAAGCCTCCAGAAGTGGTAAATGCCTCGTATTCTTGCCCTTCAATGTTGAGTTGCTCAAATCCTTCCAAAGAGGGCACGGTTTTGCGCTTGCCGTTGTGTATGGCTTCGGCATCATTGATGTATTCGTTTAATACGCCTGTAGGCGACCACGTAAACGAGTAGGACAATTGACCGTTTGGGTAGCGTGGAAGTGCGCCAACACGAAGTTCAATATCACGGAGGCTGTCAAATTTTTTTGCCAGATGTCCACCAATGATGCCAATCAATCCAGGTGCCAAACCGCATTGCGGCGCCAAGACCGCTGAGGCACGTGCAGCCAAGGATTCAATATAATGTGTGGTGCTCACATCTTCGGTAAGATCGAAGTAGTGGATGCCTTTTTGAAAGGCAATCGTGGCTATAGATTTGTTGAGGTGATAGGGTAGTGCCGACACCACGGCATCGGCGTGTTCGAGTGCTTGTTGAACTTCATTGGCGTTACTTAAATCGGCTATCGCCACATGAAATGGTAGTTTGATTGGATAATGCGCTTGGTTGTAGTCATAAGCCGTTACTGTAAACTGCTCATGGAGTAAAAGACCGACCAGCGTACCTACTTTGCCCAACCCTAGCAACACTATTTTTTTCATTTTTACAACAATATGTATAAAATATGTTATAAAAATAACAAATTGAAAAATAAAAACCTACAGCAATGTGTACTTTATTTTTTTAAAAAATGTAGGGATTTGCTAGCGCAAATGGATTATGCTTTGAAGATAGTATCCATAAAAGCTTCTTGCTCAGCAGCAAGCTCTTTATCAACCAAGATTCGACCGCTGTGTTCGTCAGTAATGATTTTCTTTCTAGATGCGATTTCGAGTTGCACTTGCGGTGGAATCGTGAAGAATGAACCTCCAGATGCCCCTCGCTCCACAGAAACAATGGCCAAACCATTTTTTACAGAACTGCGGATACGCTTATATGCGTTAACCAAACGTTCGTCTGCTTTTTCGGCAAATTCACTTGATTTAGCCAAAAGGAGTTTTTCTTCCTTTTCGGTTTCAGCTAAAATTGCATCCAACTCGTCTTTTTTGTGCTTTAAGTGATTTTGGCGTTCTTCTAGCTTTGCTGTTGCCTCAGTAACGGCTTCGTTTTTTTGTTCGATTAAGGCACCAAGTTGCTTGATTTGCTTGTCCGCCAATTCAATTTCGAGCTCCTGAAATTCAACCTCTTTGTTGAGCGACTCGTATTCGCGGTTGTTACGCACATTTTTTTGTTGCTCTTTGTATTTTTTAATCAACTCTTTCGCACTCTCAATGCCATTTTTCTTGGATTTTATTTCGTCCTCGTAGGCGGTAACTTCTATTCCAAGATTACCAAGTCTTTTTTCTAATCCAGCAACCTCGGCTTCGAGGTCTTCTACTTCTAAGGGTAATTCCCCACGGACATTGCGGATTTCGTCGATGCGTGCATCTATGAGTTGCAGGTTATAAAGTGCGCGGAGCTTATCTTCGACTGTTGTTTCAGCTTTCTTTTTGGCCATAGTTAGAAATAATAAACAGGATTCGTTACTGTTTTAGATGAAATGACCGCAAAACTAGGGAATTTTTTCCTAAGAACCTCTATGATTGTGTTTTTGGTAAATTGTTCACTTTCATAATGCCCCACATCTACCAACAAACAGTTGTTTTCTCCCTTAAAAAAGTCGTGGTATTTGAGGTCGGCCGTTACAAAAGCATCGGCGCCTTGGCGTTTTGCCGCCTCTATGGCAAAACTCCCTGAGCCGCCGAGCAGGGCTACACGCGCTATTTTTTTGCCTGTCAAGCCGCTATGGCGCAGGCTTGGCGTGCCTAAAATAGCCTTTAGTTTGCCTAAAAATGCTGCTTCATCCATGGCTTCTTCCAGCATACCGATGCATCCCATGCCCAAATCTGTGCGCACATTTTCAATTGGAAATAGCTCATAGGCTACCGTTTCATACGGATGTGTTTGGACTAAGGTTTCAACTATCACCTTTTTACAATGCTTTGGTAATACGACTTGCAAGCAAATTTCCTGCTCCAAGTGCCGATTTCCTTGTTCGCCAACATACGGATCACTCCCTTCTAAGGGCCGAAAACTGCCTGTGCCTGCATTAGTAAAACTACACTCGTCATAAGCCCCAAGTGCGCCCGCACCAGCAGCAAAAAGAGCTGCTTGCAACGAAATTAAATGCGCCTCAGGAACATAGGTGCTAAGTTTGAGCAGACTTCCTTGTTTTGGAATTACTACCGTTCGCTGTTCCAGGCCTAGCGCATCGGCTAGCCCTTTGTTTACGCCGTCGAGTTGCACGTCTAGTGCTGTGTGTATGGCATAAATGGCTATATCGTGCTTGATGGCGTTGGCTATCGCACGGCTTACATAAGAACTGTTGGTTATACGCTTAACCCCCTGAAAAATAATCGGGTGGAAGCAAATGATTAATTCGCATTTTTCTCGAATGGCTTCATCAACTACGGAGGCTAGGGCATCATGGGCGACCAACACCTTGCTAACGCTTTGATGCTTGTCGCCAACCAGTAAACCTACGTTGTCAAAGTCTTCTGCGTAAGCCAAAGGTGCCCATTCTTCCAGGCTGGAGGTAATTTCGTGTACTGTCATCGTGTTCCAAAGATAAAAGTTCTACTTTTGTTTTTATGGCAAAATGGCGAAAAGCGTTGTTTCCGTTAAAAATTCTCTTTGGCTGTGCTGTTTTTGTACGAAAATCCTTGTACAAAAGCGGTTTGCTTTCACGCTACAAAGCACCTTTGCCCACCATTGTTGTGGGGAATATAGCCACAGGCGGCACCGGAAAAACGCCTATGGTGGATTATTTGCTTTCCAAATTTTCCAATGACCTTAACTTCGGAATGCTCAGTCGGGGTTATGGACGAAAATCTAAGGGATACAAGCAGGTTTATGACCAAAGCAAGGCGCAGGAAGTTGGCGATGAGCCGTTGCTGTTGGCGCAAAAACACCCGAATGTTCGGGTGTCCGTTTGTGAAAAGCGCCCGAAAGGGATTCAGCAGATGCTACAGGATTCCCCTAACATTGAGGCTTTTATTTTGGATGATGCCTTGCAACATTTGCCCTTGAAACCCTCGTACAAGATAGTGCTCACTACTTTTCAGAATCCCTGGTTTTTGGACGCCCTGCTTCCCGTGGGGAATTTACGAGAACCCGCATCTTCGGCACAACAAGCCGATGTGGTTGTGGTGACCAAATGCCCAGCAACCCTCGACGTACAAACCAAAAACACCTATAAAACAAAACTGGCTCTTGCGCCACACCAACAACTCTTTTTTACCACCCTCGAATACGACACCCACGTTTATGGTGCTGCCAAACTACCGATAGCCGAATTTGTTCAAAATCCTTTTGTGCTGCTCACGGGTATTGCCAACCCGAGTACGTTAGTAGCCTTTTTAAACGAGCAGAACGCCACGTTTACCCATAAGTCATTTCCTGACCATCATCATTTTACACAGGTAGAAATTAATGCTTTACGTACGCTAAACAAACCCATCTTGACGACCGAAAAAGATGCGGTACGCCTTGCGCCTTTTGGGCTAAGAAACCTCTACACGCTTGGTGTCCGTACTCGGTTTTTGGCGGATGAAAAACAGTTTTTGGAGGCGGTAAGGGCTGCGCTAGACGTTCTTCACTAACTAGCTGCAGAATAGACAAAAAGACCAAGTAAACACACCTACAAGTAAATTCTAATTTTTGGGGATAACCCCATAACTTCAAGGTCGAACTCTGAGATAGCAAAAAACGTAAAGAGTTTTAGCTGGACACCAATATCAACATTACTTGTTTTATAAAAGTAATAATCCGTACCCAAAAAGAACCCACCTTCCATGGATTCTCTTTCTTTTAATTTTACGCGGGTATTCGTCGCCTCTAATTGTTGCGCAATATCCGAAAATAGATAGAAGCCAACCGAAGCGGCGAGTTTAGTGCCGAGTTTTCTTCTGTAAAAAATGCCGTACATTTTATTCTTTTGACGTAGTTTAAATTGATCTACATAAACATATAAACCATCATTAGAAAGGTTTATGTTTTTCTCACCGTGGTTGACGGATTGGTCGTAACTAAGCCCAAAAGCTTGTTTGTTGTCTTTTAGGTTCCAAACAAGTTCCGCACCACCTATGGTACCAATAAAGTCTTTACTGTAATAGTAATGCGCCTGTTGCTCGTCGTAACGGGTAACAAAAAAGTTACCTCCAATGCCATAATGCATCGAAAACTCCAGCCTTTGGTTGTTGTGCTCTGTTTTTTGGGCTTGCGCCCAAGGGCTATACAACATTAGCCCAACCAATACGAAAAATAGTTGTCTCATCCTTTTTAAATTTTTATACGTATGCCTAAATTATGCGACCAAGTTCCTGTATAACCAAGATCAAAATCATCACTGCTCTTGTACGCGGCATTTAGAATTATTTTTGAGGCTATATAAATGCCTATGTTTTTGTTTATGTTGTAAGCGAGTCTAATTTTTGGACTGAGATTTACCACCCCTTTTTGCCAATAAAGCACACTAAAATCTTTTACTTCTGTAATAATATTTTTTGTTTGACTAAACGCAATGCTTGTTAAAGCAAAATATACAGTTGACATATGCCCATAACCAATGCCAATAGCCGGAATAAGTTCAACGTTCTTTATAGGAATAACAAAATTGGCATATATGGTTGCGTGTATATCCCTGTTGTGAAAAAAGGAAGCGTATGCGTTGTCCTCTGAAGTGCCTATAAAATAGTTGTTTACTTCATCTAAGTAGGTTAAAGGACTATGACTTCCAATATTCAGCCCTTTCGGAAGTGCATCGACAAAAGAATGATATAGATCAAATCCAAAAATCCAATAAGGAGAATTTTTCACTTCATAAAAAGCACTTAAACTTGTTCCGACGGCTCGTTCGTCTATATATTTGGCGTTACCAAAACTTACGCCAACAAACTGCTCTTTTTGTGCATGGCAAACAAAACTGCCAAACAGAAATAGATATAAAAGGCAACCGATTAAAGATGTTAGCTTAACATCTTGTTTTAAAAACATGATTTCTAATTAAATATTAAGTTATATCTCTCATTCGTAAGAGGCAAAAACATCGCTGTTTTTGTTTTTCCTTTAGGTGTTACCAAACCACCCACAAGCTGCAGGAACGGCTTGCAGCGCATATTTATGTCGCTGTGATTGCATCTCTAAATCAAAAGTGAAGTTGTAGGTTTCGTTTTGATTTGGAGTCTTTAAATATATCAAAAAATTGAAACAACCAAAAAAAGGGTACGCCTTTTGAACTAAAAAATCTCTACACGCTTGGTGTCAGGATTCGGTTTTTAGCGGATGAAAAACAGTTTTTGGAGGCGGTAAGGGCTGCGCTTGCTAACTAACTACTCAATATGCTTATGCGCTTTGTAAGAAGAACGCACCAATGCCCCGCTTTCTACGTGTCGGAAGCCCATTTCCTTGCCTAAGGTTTCGTATTTTTTAAACTGTTCGGGCGTGATAAACTCCGCCACAGGCAGGTGCTTTTTAGAGGGCTGCAAGTATTGCCCCAGCGTGATGATGTCCACTTTAGCTTTCCGCAATTCCTCCATAGAGGCGATGACTTCGTCTTCGGTTTCGCCTAGCCCCAGCATTAAGCCCGATTTGGTGCGATGCACCCCTTGGTCTTTGAGGTAGCGCAACACTTCCAAACTACGGTCGTATTTCGCTTGAATACGCACTTCGCGTGTGAGACGTCGCACGGTTTCCATATTGTGTGATACCACT
>JAURDG010000074.1 GCA_030828025.1 Flavobacteriaceae bacterium
AAAGTATGAAGTGTTAAAAGCCAAGCGGGAAGGTTTGTTTTTAGAAGCAGTTCCTTTTTTGGAGCAGTTGATTTCAATAAGTCCATCAAATGTTGATGCGATTACTACCTTAAAAAACATCTACGGTACCATTGGTGAGACGGCTAAATTTAAGCACTATCGGGACATGCTCGATGGGTTACAATAGGTCGGTCAGTAAAAACGATAAAAACCTCGCAAAAGCGGGGTTTTTTTAAATGATTTTTTTGATGACCCGCAGTTGGTGCGTGTGCATGCGCCTTTCATTATTAAATATGCCCATCTGATCTAATCGATCAATCCGAACATGTCCATAGCAATGAATGATGTGGTTGTTTTCTAATATGATACCTACATGATGAATTGTGCCTTCGTTGTCATCAAAAAAAGCCAAATCGCCGACCTCTGTTTCTTCAATAAAACTAAGTACTTCGCCTTGTTCTGATTGTTCAAGCACCGTTCTGGGCAATGCACATCCACATAAGCGATATACTGTTTGTACAAAACCAGAAGCATCGATACCAAAAGGGGATTTTCCACCTTTTCGATAAGGCGCATTTAAAAAGATTAGTGCCATTTCTCTGATCCTTGACTTTTCTAGCTTATCGCCTGAAATTGCACCCTCATAAGTATGTGCCAAAAACGATGCATTGTGCACCAGGCTGCCAATGGAGATAGGAAATAATATCGCTTCGTTTTTACAAATAAACTCGACCAAATCAGCAGCCACTTTAGGCGGGGTTTTAGACAATTTTTCGTAATCGGTGGCTGAAATCTTTTGACACTGAACGCTGTCAATCCAGCCTTGGCTGCCGTCAGCAAGTTGTACGCTAATCCATTGGCTTTGCGTTTCAATAATGGTAAAGATTTCACCATATAGAATCTCACTTATGATTGAGGCGTCTTCTTGCGCTGCACTACGCAGCGGAACAATACTTAACGCACAAATTCCATACGACATAGGTCAAAAATACGGGAAATTATACAACAGTCGAGGGATGTGTTGAAAAGTGGTATTTTTGTTTAAATCTTTTTTATGTCGCTATTGTATCGCTATCAATCTTTACTCTACAAACTGTTTTTGTGTTTGGCTACAGTGGCGGTCATTGTTTATTTGCTGCCGCGAGGCGGAAGTTTTCAATACGAAATACAGGCGGGCAAACCTTGGCAATACGAAACGTTACTTGCCCCGTATGATTTTCCCATTCAAAAGACAGCAGACGAACTCAAAGAAGAAAAAGCGCAATTAGCTGCGTCCATACCACGTTATTTTTCTGTTGCTGAACAAGTTTCGGCTGAAGTTACTCGCCAATACGAATCTTATGTAGCCGCATTGCCCATTGATGCTAGCTTGAGTGGTGTTTTTGTTAACTGCCGCACCATGATTGAGCAGCTTTATTCTATCGGAATTGTAGCATCTACCCAACGCCCTTGGATAGGCGAAAGCATTGCACTCGTTCAGGGAACAAGGCAATCATCGGTGGCTTTAGAATCCCTTTATTTGGTTGATGATGCCCGAGATTTGATCAGCGTAGAGCTAAACAGTCTAGGCGAAAAACTTTCCGACGGCAGCAAGCAATATCTCCTTGCGCTCATCGAACCAAATGTGTTTTACGATGATGCATTAACCCAAAAGTTTCGGGACGAAGCAACGGCAAATATTGTTCCTGTTCGTGGTTTGGTCACCAAGGGAACCCGCATCATTGCTCAAGGGGAAGTTGTAGAGGGCGATAAGCTGCAAATGCTTTATTCTTTGCAGTTGGAATATGCGTCGCAAACATGGACACAATCTAATACTGTTTGGATTATTATTGGGTATAGTCTGTTGGTTTTCACCCCAGTGCTCCTGCTCTTTGTTTTCTTGTGGCGCACAAGACCTTTGGTTTTTGAAAACAACAAGCGAATCACTTTTTTGTGTGTAAATGTGTTGTTGTTTGCTGCGATGACCAAACTGGTTGTAGATATTCATCCATTGTATGTTTATGCTGTTCCGATTTGTATGCTGCCGTTGCTGCTTCGCACGTTCTTTGACACACGTGTGGCACTTTTCGCCTTGATGTCCACCCTTTTTCTTATTGCTTTTTTGGTTCCAAATAGCTTTGAGTTTATTTATTTACAGATGATGGCTGGTATATTGGCTTCATTAACGGTAAATGATCTGTACCGAAGAGCAAAACTCTTTATTTCTGTTGGGCTTATTGTTGGCTTATATGTGATTTCATTCCTGTCGTTTACGTTAATACATGATGGAAATTTGCGCCAGCTTTCTTATGATGTTTTGCTCCTTTTTGTGGTCAACGGATTGGGGATTCTTTTTGTACAGCCGCTGATTTATATTTTTGAGAAGATATTTGGACTCGTTTCAGACGCTTCGCTATTGGAGTTGTCCGACACCAACAGCAAATTACTGCGTGAGCTTGCAGACAAAGCACCAGGAACGTTCCAACATTCGTTGCAAGTGGCCAATATTGCGGAAGCAGCAGCCAATGCCGTTGGTGCCAATGCCTTATTAACACGGGTAGGGGCGTTATACCATGATATTGGTAAGATGCAGAACCCTGTTTTTTTTAGCGAAAACCAAAGTTCGTACAATCCGCACGATGAACTTGCGCCAGATGTTAGTGCCAAGATTATTATTGATCATGTGCTTAAAGGAATTTCGCAAGCACGTAAGGCAAACCTTCCTGACCGCCTGATTGACTTCATCCGTACACATCACGGAACGACTACTGTTTTGTATTTTTTGCAACAAGCCCAACAAAACAATCCACAAGTTGACGTACAAGACTTTCAATATCCTGGTCCGAAACCCTTTTCTAAAGAAACCGCGATAGTAATGATGTCCGATGGTGTAGAGGCAGCATCAAAAAGCCTTAAAGAACCTACAGCAGAAAAAATCATTTCCTTTGTCGATAAAATTGTGCAACGCCTCATGGATGAGAAGCAGTTTTTGGAAGCCAATATTACACTCCGCGAAATAGAAATCGTCAAGAAAGTGCTTTCCGAAAAGCTAATCAGCAGTTACCACCTTCGTGTAGCTTATCCAGAGTAAAAACTCCCTTTTACCGCTTTATTTATACATCGGCATAAAGCGGATTTAAATAAAATTGTAAAAAAAATATTTATTGGGTGTTCCAATGAATTATTATTATACTTTAGCCAAATATTAGCTGAACAAACTTGAAACGTGTTTTTACGTTCGGTGTGTTGGGGGTTAAGAAGTCAAACTCAACTATAGCCTATCGTCTAGGCTCCCGAAATTTAAAGCTAGCTTCTGCGTTGACCAACGGGTTTATTTATCCGCTGGCATGGTTTTTTTTAGCACCCGCTTATCATCGACGGGTATAGCGATTCATTTTTCTTTTCGTACCAATTTTACACCATACATTTTTTTACGTACATGAATAATGAATACACGATATATAGACTTAATAGACCAAACATTTGACTTTCCTCAAGGAGAATTTACACTTGATGAGAGCAATTTGAATTTTCACGGAATTGACCTGATGGGATTAATTAACACCTATGGAACTCCATTAAAATTCACGTATTTACCTCAAATCTCAAACAACATCAACAAAGTAAAGGCTTGGTTTTCTGACGCCATTAACAAACATAACTATCAGGGAAACTATCATTATTGCTATTGCACCAAAAGTGCTCATTTTAAATTTGTCTTAGATCGTGCTTTGCAAAATAATGTGCATATAGAAACTTCTTCGGCAATTGATATCGACATTGTAGAACAACTGATCGCCACAGGAAAGATAACCAAGCAAACCTTTATTTTGTGCAATGGTTTTAAGCGTGATCAATACATAACAAATATTGGAAGGTTACTAAATAATGGGCAAACCAATTGCATTCCTATTGTGGACAATTATGAAGAACTCAACCTGTTATCCAAAGCAATTGAGCAAAACTATAAGATTGGTATTCGGATTGCTTCAGAAGAAGAGCCAAAATTTGAATTTTATACCTCAAGACTAGGAATTGGATACAAAAATATAGTGCCTTTTTTTAAAGAGCATATTCAAAACAACCCAAAGGTTGAGTTAAAAATGCTACACTTTTTCATCAACACAGGAATTCGAGACAATGCCTATTACTGGAATGAATTATTAAAGTGTTTACGTGTGTACACCGCTCTAAAAAAGGTTTGTCCTTCGCTTGACAGCTTGAATATAGGCGGAGGATTTCCAGTTAAAAACTCCTTGAATTTTGACTTTGATTATGCATATATGATTGAAGAGATCATCAATCAAATTCAACTTACATGTAGTGAAGAAAATGTACCCGTGCCCGACATTTTTACTGAATTTGGCAGTTTTACAGTCGGAGAAAGTGGCGCATCAATTTTTGAGGTACTTTATCAAAAGCAACAAAATGATCGTGAAAAATGGAACATGATTAATTCATCGTTTATCACGACACTTCCTGATTCATGGGCGATTAACAAACGCTTTATTATGTTGCCCATCAACAGGTGGAAAGACACCTATGAGCGCGTGCTTTTGGGCGGATTGACCTGTGATAGCGATGATTATTACAACAGCGAGCAACATATTAATGCGATTTATCTTCCCAAGTATGACTCCAAAAAGCCTTTATATATAGGTTTTTTCAATACGGGTGCTTATCAAGAAAATATTGGCGGCTTTGGCGGATTACAACATTGCCTAATACCTAACCCACAGCACATTTTGATTGACAGAGATGAAGCAGGAAATATTACAACTGAACTATTTTGCCAGCAGCAAACAAAAGAAGATTTTTTTAAGATTTTAGGATATGAATAAATCAAGAACTTATGCGGGAATCCCCGAGCATTTAGCAACCCTAGAACGTGCCGAAGTAGTGCTTCTTTCTGTTCCATATGATGGAACCAGCACCTGGCAGAAAGGTGCCGATAAGGGTTTTGATGCTTTTTTAGAAGCTTCTGAAAACATGGAACTTTATGACATCGAAACAAACAGTGAAGTGTATGAAAAAGGTGTTTTTATGCCAGAGCCGATAACCGAAAATGCCTCACCCGAAAAAATGGTGGAACAAGTACACAAGACGGTGAAGCAGTACATCAGTAAAAATAAATTTGTGACAATTTTTGGCGGTGAGCACTCTATATCGATTGGCACAATACGTGCGTTTAGTGACTCCTTTAAGAACCTAACGGTGCTGCATTTGGATGCACATGCAGATTTACGCGAAGAATACGAAGGAACTTCGTGCAACCACGCTTGTGCTGTATATGAAGCGAGTAAAACCACCAATTTAGTTCAAGTTGGTATCCGTTCGATGGATATTAGCGAGTGTGATGCTATGGATACAGATCGTGTCTTTTTTGCGGAGCAAATGATTTATGACGATTCGTGGGTGGATCGCGCCATTGATTTGATGACCGATAATGTTTTTATCACTTTAGATGTTGATGTTTTTGATCCGTCCATAATGCCTTCTACGGGCACTCCAGAGCCTGGTGGTTTGCTTTGGAATGAGACTATAGAGTTCTTGAAGAAAGTTTTTAATGAGAAGAATGTTGTTGGGTTTGATATAGTCGAGCTATGTCCTAATCCATTAAATAAAGCACCCGATTTTATGGTCGCCAAGCTGTATTATAAAATGCTTTCTTACAAGTTTTCTAAGCCTGATTTTGATGAGTATCTAGTACATGACGTTGCGCATGAAGACACTAAACGAGCTGAAAATAAATCGGAACCAATTAAATCTTTTGATGATGAATGAAAAAGGGAATATCTCTCGATTTTTAGAGACCTATTTTTTACATTTTAATGCCGCAACGCTTGTTGATGCCGCCACGGCATACAAGCAACAATTAGAAAACGGTGCGAAAATGTTAGTTTCGTTAGCTGGTGCCATGAGTACAGCTGAACTTGGTAAAATTTTTTCCGAAATGTTACGAGCAGACAACGTGCATATCATTTCCTGTACTGGTGCAAATCTTGAGGAAGATATCATGAACTTGGTGGCGAATTCACATTATAAACGAATTCCAAACTACAGAGATTTAACTCCTCAAGATGAGTGGGATTTATTGTCAAATGGTTTAAATCGAGTTACGGATACCTGTATTCCTGAAGAAGAGGCCTTTAGGAAGTTGGAGCATCATATTTTTAAAATTTGGAAAGATGCCGAGCAAAATGGGCAGCGTTATTTTCCACATGAGTTTATGTATAAGCTGTTGCTGTCTGGCGTTTTAGAAGATGCGTACGAAATTGACCCAAAAGACTCATGGATGTATGCGGCAGCACAAAAAAACCTGCCGATGGTAGTGCCAGGCTGGGAAGACAGTACAATGGGTAATATTTTTGCTTCGTATGTGCTTAAAGGCGACCTAAAGGCACATACCATGAAATCGGGTATAGAATACATGACCTTTTTGGCAGACTGGTACACGGCTAATTCATCGAATGGCATTGGCTTTTTTCAGATTGGCGGTGGCATCGCTGGGGACTTTCCCATTTGTGTAGTTCCAATGCTTTACCAAGATATGAAGCAAGAAA
>JAURDG010000153.1 GCA_030828025.1 Flavobacteriaceae bacterium
GTTTTTCTTGTGTTTTTGGGCAATTACGCCAATAACTATTCTACTACCTTGAACTCAACACGACGGTTGATTGCGCGTCCTTCGGCAGTTTTATTGCTTGCCTTAGGCTTAGACTCACCAAAAGCTTTAGTCGATAATCTGTCGGCATCAATACCAACATTTACCAAATAATTTTTGATAGATGAAGCGCGGTTCTTAGAAAGTGGGTTGTTGTACGATTCCTCACCTGTATTGTCCGCATGTCCTTCTATGCTAATATTAGCATCGCTGTTTGCAAGCAAAACTTTAATTACAATAGATAGGCGCTGAACATCTTGTGAATCAATGTTGTACTTTTCTAAATCAAAGTTGATGTCATAATCCGCTAGCATAGCCAATGGATACTCTGGGCATCCGCCGTTAGATGCAGGACCAGCAACAGTAGGACATTCGTCGTCTTTATCTGCTACTTTGTCTCCGTCAGCATCAGGACAGCCATTCATATCAGCACTTCCAGCTGCATTAGGACATGCATCTTCTGCATCGGTAATTCCATCACCATCAGCGTCAGGGCAGCCATTCAGGGATGCCAAGCCAGCTACGTTAGGACACGCATCATCGCTGTCTTTAACGCCATCGCCGTCAGCATCTGGACAACCATTAAGTGCAGCTAAACCAGCAGTAAGCGGACAGTCGTCTGCACTGTTTTTGATGCCGTCGCCATCATCGTCTGGACATCCGTTAAGGCTTTCAAGGCCAGGAACTTCAGGACATTCATCGACACTATCCTTAACGCCGTCTCTGTCAGTATCTCCATCGCCAAAAGCAAAGGAAAGACCTGCTGAGTGTTGAAGGTGATTGCGTCCACCATTACCGTCGCCGATAAGGTTATCGAACTCAGCCGTGTACATTTTGTACGTTGTTTTTAAAGAAAAGGCAAGCGCATCATTAAACCAATAGTTTAATCCAAGGCCTGTGTAGCCAGTCAAAAAGCCTTCAGTTGACGAAACTCCACTAATGCCGCCAGCATAGCCAAGTCCTGCTCGTAAAGTAGGCTCAAACTTGCCAAGGTCAATAATTTGATTTGCGGAAAGGGATGTTCCAAGGTCAAAAGAGTGGTATAAGTCGTCTTCGCCAGAAGCGCGCGTTAAGTTGTTTAAGGATCCTGCTATATCAATAGAAAAGCCTGAACCAACATATCGAGAAACTTCTAAGAAAGAGAAATTAGGGGAAAGAGAAAGGTCTTCTTTGGCATAAGAACCAAAATCGATAAGTTCAACTGCATTTGTTCCTACAGTTATTTTCCAAGGGTTAGCATCATTCTGAGCAGTAGCATTGGTCAATAAACCTGCCACAAATAAGATTGATAGTATATTTTTTTTCATCATGGTCGAATATTATATTTGGGCAAATTTACTAAACTTCTTTTAAAACAAGCGTTTTTTCAACATAAACCAACAGACTACGTTTTATTTTATATCCACTGATTGTTAGGCAGTTTGCATATTCTTTAAGCTGCTTTTCGTGATCTGCTGTGTATTGCCCTGTTTTATAATCCAGTAAAAGGGCTTCTTTTTCCCTTGTTAGTACAAATCGGTCTGGGCGAATAATTGTTCCTTCTGCTGTTAGAAGAGGTCGTTCGCAATAGACGGTGTTTTGGGGTGAAAAAAACGCCTCCAGATCTTTGTGTTGAACCACCTCTTCTAGCTGTTTTTTAAGCCGTTCATACAGCACTGGTGTCAACCTTTCTTCTGCACGTGTTTGTGTTAATGCGTATAAAACGTCTTGAGGAACGTCAACCTTTGCCATAACCTCATGAAATAGAAGGCCATACTGCGCTTCATCATTTTTGGGTCGTACCACCGCCATTGTTTTGGAAACATGCCCCAAATTAAAGGTCCATGTGGTCGGTGCTACTGCTGTTGTTGGCGTTTTGGGTTTGGCTGGCTTGTTCCGATTTCCTTCAATTATTTTGTTTTCCTTAAGCGTTGGAAATACATAAGCAAAAACGTCCGCTAGCCCTTTGGGTTCTTCGGGGGTTTTGCCTTTAAGGGTCAATAGGTGTAGTTCCTCAACAGGGCGTGTCATGGCCACGTATAAGGTGTTCAGCGTATCGATTACGGTGTCTGCAAAAACGGTGTTAAATGTTTGCTTGGCTCCTTCGCCAAGTTCTTTGAGCTTGCTGGTGACGGGCAAGAGCATTTCGGTAAAAGGCGTGTATTCGTCCTTAGGCAAAGGAAACCATGCGTACTTTTCCTTGCCGTCCATCCAAAGGCTGTCGGCAAAAGGCACAATGACAACAGGAAAGGCAAGCCCTTTTGCTTTGTGAATCGTCATAATTTGCACTGCATTTCTCTTTTCTGGAGGGCGTACCGCCCACTTTTCTTTTTGCTGTTCCCAGTGCGCCAAAAACTGTGTCGTTGTCGCTTCTTTTTTCGCCTCAAGTTTTAATACCTCATCTAAAAACCCCTGAATATGCGCCGTGAGCTCGCTTGTGAGCGAAAATGCCCAAATGGCATATTCCAAGGAAGCATATAAGGTCATTTGACAAAAAACAGAAAAGTCAAACCTATTTGCGCTAAGGTGTGCCAAAACATCCTGAATCTTGTGTTTTCGCTGGGCTATCGTCCACATATATGGGTCTTCTTGAGCTAGCGCAGCCTCTTCCAATACAGCATATTGCGCCTGTTTGTCGGTGGGGGCGTGGCGCAGTTTTATCAAGGCAACCAAAAAGTTCACTTCCTTGCTTTGGCCAATCAACAATGATTCCGAAGAAGTAATCGGAATTCCTGATTCTGTTAGTGCCGTTGCTATGGCAACACCTTGCTCGTTTTTGCGAACAAGCACGCAAATATCCCGATATTCATGCCCGTGGGACAAACAGTCAAGAACAAGTGCGACGACCTCCTTTTGGTATGCCTCATATTGCGCTGCTTTGTTTTCGCCTTCAATGGTGTCTATCGTAATGTAGCCTCCTGTTTTTTTATTGGGTTGTTGGGTGCAAGGCTTTATATATAGATCTTGTTGAGTTTTTTGGGGCAATACCAATGCCGCTTTTTTAAAGAACTCATTGTTAAAGGAAATAATTTCGGCGGCACTTCTATAGTTTACAGGCAAGGGCTCCACGGCCAAGTTAACGGTAAACGGGCTTTGCTTGTTGGCCAAGCGCATAAACTGCTCTGGTACGCCACCCCGCCAGCGATAAATCGATTGCTTTGCATCGCCAACAATAACCAAAGATCCTCGTTCTTGTTCTCCTTCCAAAGCATGGGCAAAAAGCGGGATGAGGTTCGACCATTGCAGTACGGAGGTGTCTTGAAACTCATCAACAAAAAAGTGGCGGTAGCGAACACCTAATCGTTCATATATAAATGGTGTGGCCGTATCTTTTATGCTATCGGCGATGTGTTTATTGAAGAAGCTCAACAACCGAACATTCCGCTGCTCCTGAGTCTCTGTTACCTCTTGGCCTATACGTTGAATTAAAGAGAGTGGAACGATGTTTTTTCGCAATAGCGTCAACAATTCGGCTTGCCGCCATAACTGATCATAGGCGTCAAAGAAGGCTGTAATCGGCTGTTCAAGTGGCGCAAATGCTGTTTTTTCTGTTTGTGTTGCGCTAGCGTTCAAAAGATTTCCCGATGCCATTCTTTTAACTAGGTCTTTTTGCTCATGCAATGGTTTAGACCAGTCGCCTTGGCTTAAACGCTCCAACAGCGTTGGCAATTGTTGGTAGGGAAATACTTGCGGTGGCAAGCCTGTTTGTTTTAGCTGCACCAACAAGGCCGCCGCTTGTTCTGCTATTGGTCCTTTAATGATGCTTATTTGTTCTTTTAGTGTTTTGTCGATCTGGGAAAA
>JAURDG010000243.1 GCA_030828025.1 Flavobacteriaceae bacterium
ACACCTCTAAATTGTCCTGTAGCCTCTATTGCCATAACATCACGAACATCTTCAACCACGCAAATAACACGCTTGTCACGCATAGGATTCGCACAAATACTACATTGTTCGGTATCCGAAATATTGTGGCAGTTAGTACAATAACGTATGTGTTCGCGTAATGTTGCAATAGCAGAAGAAAGACGTGCACTAAAGTCTTTTGGCTGACGAAGCAAATGAAGTACTAAGCGCAAAGCCGAGCGACGACCTATTCCTGGAAGCTGTGCAATTTCTTCTACCGCTTTTTGCACCAATGATGACGGAAAATCCATGCCCAAAAATACACTATTTCATCAAATGGTTCATCCGTTCTATATTTACCAAAAAAACAAATGGCAGCTAACACCTTGGCGATTGGCATACTGCTTTATTTTGGCGTATTGTATCTACTTTCAAAAACAGCGAGCAAGACCAACGCCAACGAAGCCTTTTTTACTGCCAACAAAAATGCGCCGTGGTATTTGGTTGCCTTTGGTATGATTGGCGCAACCCTTTCGGGTGTTACTTTTATCTCGGTTCCGGGCTGGGTACAAAGTTCACAACTTAGTTATGTACAGATGGTACTGGGCTATGGTGTAGGCTATTTTTTTATTGCAACTATTTTATTACCAATATATTACAAACTGAATTTGGTCAGTATATATGAATACTTAGAAGTCCGTTTTGGTTCCGTAACACACAAAACTGGTGCTTCCTTTTTTGTTTTGTCTCGGCTAACAGGTACTGGACTTCGTCTGTTTTTGGTGTTAAAGGTTTTTCATTGGATTGCGCTTGATGCGTGGCAGGTTCCTTTTTGGCTAAGTGCTGGAGTGGTGCTTTTTGGCATTTGGTTATACACCCAAAAAACAGGAATAAAAACCATCATCTACACCGATACTATACAAACAATTTGTATGCTTATTTCTCTTGGACTCGGCATCTATGTTGTCGGTAGTGCATTGCAGATTGAACCCACGTCTATTGGTTTACGGTGGCAAGAACTAGAAAATACACAGGTTTTTTTCTGGAATGATTGGAGCAGTGGACAACATTTTCTAAAACAATTTTTTGCTGGCGCACTGATTGCTTTCGCCATGACGGGTTTAGATCAGGAAATGATGCAGAAAAATTTAAGCTGCCGTACGCTAAAACAGGCGCAAAAAAACATGTTTTGGTTTACCTTGTCTTTAATACTGGTTACCTGTCTGTTTTTGATTTTAGGCGTGTTGCTCACTGCCTACGCTACCTCAAAGGGTATAATCGTTTCGGGAGACCATTTATTTCCAGTTATTGCCACTCAATCTGGCTTAGGACATGTTTTGGCATACGCATTTGTTTTTGGGCTAATTGCTGCTGCTTTTAGTAGCGCAGATAGCTCGCTCACTTCGCTAACGACAAGCGTAAGTATAGACCTGTGGCGAATCGATAAAGGAGCAAAAGGAATAAAACAACGCAAAAAAATTCACTTTATCACAGCTGTAGTTTTATGGTTGAGCATAGTAGTTTTTTACTACCTGATTAGAGATGAAAGCGTTATCAAACAACTTTTGTTGTTTGCTGGTTATACTTACGGGCCCTTGCTAGGACTATTTTTATTGGGAATTTTTAGCAACAGAAACATAAAAGACAAGTGGGTTCCTTTGATATGCATCAGCTCGCCTTTGCTTTCGTACTTCATCAGCACAACTGCTAAAGAGCTCTACGGCTTTGATTTTGGCTTCTTTGTGTTGGCGCTAAATGGATTACTTACCTTGGTGATGCTCTACCTTTCAGGAATTGGACTACCAGTGTATCAAGGCACTTCCCCAAGTAAATCCACTACCAAAAGCAGCCAATAAAACGGTGTCGTCTAGTTTTATTTTACCTTCAGCCCATGCCTCAGACATTGCGATAGGAATTGATGCTGCTGTTGTATTTCCATAACGCATGATGTTGTTGTACACTTGATTGTCAGCAAGTCCGAATTTCTTTTGTACAAATTGTGCAATACGCAAATTGGCTTG
>JAURDG010000158.1 GCA_030828025.1 Flavobacteriaceae bacterium
ATGGAAATGTGGGCATGCACGACAAGCAAGCTTTGGTATTGGTCAACCATGGCGAGGCATCGGGTAAAGAGCTTTGGGCGCATGCACAACGTGTGATGGAACGGGTTTTCACCAGTTTTGGCATCGAGCTAGACCCCGAAGTAAATATCATCAGCTAAATTTTTTTACTTTTAACCCATGGAACTCTTTATCATAACCCTAATCCTCATAGGACTTGCTTTTGCGGGCATTGCCATCAAAATTTGGACAAAAAAAGGCGGCGAATTTGCGGGCACTTGTGCCAGTCAAAGTCCTTTTTTAAACAAAGAAGGCGAGCCTTGTAGTCTTTGTGGCAAGCTCCCAAGTCAACAATCCGATTGCGACCTACCCAAACCCGAACATAATTAGATGCCGTGGCAGCGGTAAATACACTTGTTGAAAAAATAGCCCTAGCGCAAGCTGGTGATCAACACGCTTTTAGGTATTTGCTAGAATATTTCTGGAATGATGTATTTGGCTTTATGTTGCAACGCACCCAAAACGAAAATGAAGCGGAAGACCTAACTATACGCTGTTTTGGTAATGCTTTTGAAAAAATTGACACCTACAATCCAAGCTATGGATTTAAAACATGGCTGACAACCATTGCCAAAAATCTACATATTGATCAAATACGGAAACACGCTATTGCTACCACAACATCTGAAACTAGTCAAGAAGTTGCGCAAAATATTCCAGATAGTGCTCCAGATCCAGAAGACGATTTGATTCGAAAACAGCGGTTAGAAACGCTTTTAAATGACATCAAAACGCTAAAACCGCATTATAAAGAGGTCATCCAACTTAAATACCTACAAGAGTTGAGCATCAAACAAATGGCCAAAAAATTGAACAGTTCAGAGAGTACAGTTAAGGTCAAACTTATGCGGGCACGAAAATTATTGGCAGAAGTGCTGGCAAACAAATAGCTATGAGGCAGGTGTTTAAAAAACTAGGACCAGGACTACTTTTTGCAGGAGCTGCCATTGGTGTTTCGCATTTGGTTCAATCCACTCGTGCGGGTGCCAATTTTGGTTTCGGTCTTGTTTGGGCGTTAGTACTTATCAACTTAGTCAAATATCCTTTTTTTCAGTTTGGCCCTCGATACGCACTCGCTACGGGAGAAAGCTTGTTAGATGGATATAAGCGATTGGGCAGGGGCGTATTGGTGGTCTATTACGTATTAAACTTAGGCACCATGTTTACCATTCAAGCCGCCGTAACTTCTGTTACAGCAGGAATTGTCACACGTTTGTTGGGCATTTCCTCATCCGCTTGGATTTCTGTCTTGGTAGCATTGCTCTGCTTTGCTGTTTTGTGGCGAGGAAAATATGGCTGGTTAGACAAAAGCATGAAAGTTATTGTGGTGCTGTTGAGTATCAGCACGGTCTTGGCAGTCGTCTTTGCCTTTATCCAAAAGCCAGATATTTCATGGGCGCAGGTTCTGCCTGTAAAAGCCGATGAATGGGTCTTTTTAATTGCCTTTATGGGGTGGATGCCTGGTCCTATGGATATTTCCATTTGGCATTCGCTATGGGCTCTTGAAAAGAAAAAATTACAACCCGAGACCACCATAAAAAATGCACTTTTTGATTTTAATACGGGTTATGTCGTGACCTTATTGTTGGGCGTATGCTTTATTGTGTTGGGTGCTACAGTATTGCACCAATCTGGAACTTCATTGTCTGCCAACGGCGCAACTTTTGCGGGACAATTAATCGGCGTATATACCTCGCTGATGGGCAGCTTTTGGTTTCCAATCATCGGAATAGCAGCACTCGCTACCATGTTTAGCACCACCATTACCACCCTAGATGCCTCGCCAAGAGTCATGGCACATACCACCAAATTGCTCCACGGAAAATATGGCAACAACCAACAAAGCTGGTTGGTTATTTTAACCCTTGGAACCTGTGTTATTTTTGTAGCACTTACAGCAGAAATGGGGCTTTTTGTAAAGATTGCCACCATTTTGTCCTTTATTACAGCACCGCTCTACGCCATTGCAAACCTCTATTTGGTTACGGGAAAGCACATGCCAACAGCGCACAAGCCCAAAATGTGGCTTCGGGTAATCAGCATGTTGAGTATTGCTTTTCTTATTGGCTTTACTGGGCTTTACGTGGTCATACTTTTCTAAACACTTTCGTACCTGACTGTTGTAGGTGTTATTTTTTTTTTATAGACGTTATCTTTCGTAATTTTGGCAAAAATTGCTAGATGCCAGAAGCGACTACTGCACGCACCACCGAACGAACTCCAAAGCCCAAATGGCTTCGGGTAAAATTGCCCACAGGCAAAAAATACACCGAGCTTCGCGGATTGGTTGACAAATACGAACTACATACCATTTGCACTTCGGGAAGTTGCCCGAACATGGGTGAATGTTGGGGCGAAGGCACCGCAACCTTTATGATTTTGGGGAATATCTGTACTCGATCATGTGGGTTTTGTGGTGTACAAACAGGTCGTCCAGATACTGTCGATTGGGCAGAACCCGAAAAAGTAGCACGATCCATTAAAATCATGGGCATCAAGCATGCCGTCATTACATCTGTGGACCGTGACGATTTGCCCGATCAAGGTACCATCATTTGGACGGAAACCGTACAGGCCATTCGGCGGATGAACCCCAACACCACACTCGAAACGCTCATTCCCGATTTTCAAGGGCGAGAAGATTTACTAGACCGAATTGTGACCGTAGCCCCTGAAGTGGTTTCACACAATATGGAAACCGTGCGACGTCTCACACGCGAAGTACGTATTCAAGCAAAATACGACCGTAGTTTGGAGGTGTTGCGCTACCTCAAAGACCAAGGGGTGCATCGCACCAAATCGGGCTTAATGCTGGGGCTAGGCGAAACCGAAGACGAAGTGATTGCTTCTATGGAAGATTTGCGAAACGCCAAAGTGGATATCATTACACTGGGGCAATACTTGCAGCCCTCAAAAAAACATTTGCCTGTGGCGGAGTTTATCACGCCCGAGCAATTTAAAAAATACGAAACCTTAGGTAAGGAAATGGGCTTCCGACACGTAGAAAGCGGGGCGTTGGTGCGTTCTTCTTATAAGGCGCATAAGCATATTGAGTAGTTAGTATAATAATACCAAGGTTAATTTCATATATTTGATTATGGATTTAAATCTTCAAAATGCCAAAATTGAGTTGATTCAGTGGTTAACAACCTTGGATGATAGTGCGTTGATTAAGCAACTTTTGGAATTGCGAAAAAAAGACACACAAGATTGGTGGAATGAAATCTCTGAAGAAGAGAAAAAGTCCATCGAACGTGGTATTTCAGACGCAAAAAATGGGAAGCTAACCCCTCATGCAGCCGTTCAAAAAGCGTATGAAAAGTGGTTATAACATACGTTGGACTGACCATGCTAAAGATGAACTCAATCAAACCATTGCATAAGTAGAGGCTAATTTTCCGGAAAAAATCTTACGGAAATTAGCAACTGAATTAGAGAAAACCCTTTACCTTATTTCTCAAAACCCAAAACTATTTCCAATTTCTGATACCATAAAGGCAAAAAGGGTTGTGGTGTTAAAATTCAATACTTTATATTATCAAGTACAGGGAAAATCCGTTGTGATTTTATCTTTCTTTTCAAACAGACAAGACCCTAAGCGTAGTGTACTTTCTTAACGCTAGCTATCAAGTACAGCCCTTACCGCCTCCAAAAACTGTTTTTCATCCGCCAAAAACCGAGTACGGACACC
>JAURDG010000222.1 GCA_030828025.1 Flavobacteriaceae bacterium
AGGGCGCAGGGCAAATGGAACTTATTTTGATGTAAAAGGGGTAGTGTAAAAACTTATTCGAAGATAAAGCGCATTTTTTCTTTTTCTTCATTCATAAATTCTACCTCATAAATATAATTTTCGTCTAAGTCTTCAACGTCTTGAACATTCGACAGCTTATTTCCATTAATCGACAGCAATACATCACCATTTTTAATACCGCGATTGTACAATCTTCTGTTCTCCACTGCCGAAACCATTATCCCGTTCTTAAGTCCAAAAGCTTTAGCCTCATCTTTGGTTAAATTTCGCAACTGCATGCCATAATAATTCACATAGGGTGTGCGCATTAATGTTACTGGAACGGTAATTTCTTCGCCATCTCGGATGTAGGTTACATTCACCACCTCACCTGGACGCTTAGAGCCTAAATAGCCAGTAAGGTCGGCAAAGCGGCGAATTTTGGCATTGTCCACCCGAATAATCACATCGTTTTCTTTAATGCCTGCATTGGCGGCACCCATAGATTCATCAACGCCGCCAACGTAAAATCCTTCTGTTTCTTCTATACCTAACTCTTCGGCTGTACGCGCATTAAGCCCTCCACCCGAAACGCCCAACAGTGCTTTTTGGACATTGCCATATTCCAAAATATCTTCATAAATCTTGCGTGCAATATTGCTGGGTACGGCAAAAGAGTATCCGATAAAAGTCCCCATCCCATTGCTGCTGATGGCTGTGTTGATGCCGATAAGATCGCCATCAAGGTTGACCAGCGCACCGCCACTATTTCCAGAGTTTACGGCAGCATCGGTCTGAATAAAGGATTGATTTTGATTGTCGTAATCGTTTAAATCACGTGATTTAGCACTGATGATTCCTGCGGTTACGGTTGAGTTAAGGTTAAATGGATTGCCTACCGCCAACACCCATTCGCCTACACGAGTCAAGTCGGAATTAGCAAAGCGTACATAAGGAAAAGACTGATCGCCCTTAATTTTAAGCACCGCAATATCTGCATTTTCATCACTGCCAATGAGCTCAGCTTCATAGGCTTTATTGTCGTTCGTGGTAACTTCGAGCTCGCTAGCTCCTTCAATGACGTGGTTGTTAGTAATGATATATCCATTTTCGGAAACTATCACTCCAGAACCCATGCCGATACGTGGGTATTCACGCATAGGGCTTCCATAGAAAAAATCCCAGATGCTGTTGGGTTGACGGCTTTTAACCATGCCCTTATTGGTAATGTGTACGACCGCATCAATGGTCTTTTCAGCAGCATTAGTGAAGTCAGTACTCAAAGCCGGTACTACAGTTTTTGTAGGCGAAAAACTTGTATTTACTACTTGTGCTGTTGGTTGTTGATAACTTGGTGTTGTCGGTTGTGTTTTGCCGAATATCCAAAGGGCAACCAACGCTGATCCAAAGGCTACGGCAGCATATTTAAATATAGATTTCATAACGCATTATTTTTTTAACAAAACAAAAATAGCAGATGTTATGAGCATCAAAAAGGGGTTTAACGCATTTTTAACAGCTTTTACGCTTTGGGAAATAGCTATATTTGCCTATGCTTTTTCCGTTTGTAAAATACCACGGGACTGGAAATGATTTTGTGCTGATCGATAACAGAGCACAACAATTCCCTATCGACAATCATCAAGCTATTGCCCAAATCTGTCACCGCAATTTTGGTATAGGAGCTGATGGGTTTATCCTTATTGAAACTACCGATAACGCTGACTTCTATATGCGGTACTATAATTCAGATGGACATGAAGGAAGTTTGTGTGGAAATGGTTCACGCTGTGCGGTACAATATGCTAAAAAACTAGGCTTAGCAGCTGATAATGTGTTGTTTGGTGCCGCCGATGGTGTGCATCAAGCGTCATTTGTAGGTGCAGAAGTAGCCTTAAGCTTGCACCCGATTATCCAATGGGACGATCATAAAACGCATATTTTTATGGATACTGGATCGCCACACCACGTGTTGTTTGTCGATGATGTAGTTGCAGAAGATGTGTCAATACGAGGCGCAGCCATTGCGCATGGAGCGCCTTATTTCGCCAAAGGGACAAATGTGAACTTTGTTCAACAGTTGGATGAAACTTCCATTCATGTGCGCACCTATGAGCGAGGGGTTGAGGCCGAAACTTTATCGTGTGGTACGGGTGTTACGGCAGCAGCACTCGCTACGCATATCAGTAAGCGAACAAAAGCCACCGAGTTGGCCATTGTTACCAATGGTGGACGATTAAAGGTGTCGTTTACACCCACAGAAAGGGGCTATGTACACATTGTGCTCCAAGGGCCTGCCGAAATGGTGTTTAAAGGAAATTGGGAATTAACATGAGTATGCTAAAACGTGTTGTACTTGCCACTGTGCTTCTGGGCGCCTTAGCCGGTAGTTTTTTTGTTGTACATTTTTACCGCA
>JAURDG010000134.1 GCA_030828025.1 Flavobacteriaceae bacterium
AATATCTAATCGCAGAATAGCTGTAAAGAAGCACATAGGAGAGCACAAGACCTACAGAACCAAATTTGAATGTCAATGCTGTTCCAAAAACAAAGGCTGCTAAGATAAACTCAATGTGGTATTTAGCTTTCGTCTTTTGCATCTTTAAAACTACCATTAACGAGGCGGCAACAGATGCAATCATAAAAATCATGTTTGAAAAAAGTAACATTAATAATAACGGATATGCCTTCAAATATTCCTCCTTTTTATATACAAATAATAGTATGTCCTCTCCAAACAAAACAAAAATAAATAGTATAAGAAGATTGGCTGAAATTATTTTTTTTCCGCTCGTTATAATCTGACTCTTTAGGGCGTATGTGTTTTCTTGGAATTTCAAAAAAACCGTGTAGTCTTCTTGAAGAAGAGAGGTTGAAACTAACAACAAAATATTTGCTATTGAAAATGCGACTTGATATTGTGCAAAGTCTTCCGGTGATAACAAAAAGGAGCCTATTAGCGTTGGCAACATCATATATACTGGAACAGTAATTGTCGAAAACCCGTAGAACTTTAGCTCAAAAAAATTGTTTTTTATAAATCGAATAGCTTGCCTAGGGTTAATTCCTTTGATTCTAGATTTATAGAAAAGATGAGAGAAGATGAGAATGTAACTAACTACAATTGCGATGAGAAGTGTTTGCACTCCTCTATTATTGAGGTAAAAAATAATTGACAATATAATTACTGTAAGACCTAGCCAAATGTTTGTTTTTGACATTTCCTTAAGCTTTGTTTCTGCTTGATAATATGAAAGCATTATGTTGTACATGCTTGTTTCAAAAAACGTTTTACACAACACTAGTGTTGCTATCGTCGAGTCCTCGAGGTCAAGGGCAAAAAGCCCTAAAAAAACCAGAAAGAACAAAGAAAAAGAAATTAAAACAAAGACTCTAAGGTTTGCTTTCTTCTGAAGCGTTTTTTTTGAGTTTACAAGCAAATATTCGCTAAAGCCAAAATTGGTTAGTAATAAAATCACGCCACAGACATTAACATAAATTGAATAAATACCAAAATCATAAACAGAAATTGTCCTCGCCAACAGAACTATGAATAAATAGTTCGCGCCTCTTTTAAAGATGTTGGAAATAGTAAACATTCGTTTTTAAACGTTAATTTTTGCCTCATTCAAACTCGCGCTCCAAAAAGGTGGAGTTGTCTTCAGTTCTTTTTTTACCCTAACGTTATCTAAAACACTATATGCAGGTCTTTTAGCTGCTGTCGGATAGGCGCCTGTTAGAATTGGAACCACACGAACAGCCTTTTTGTGTTGCTTAAAAATTTCAACGGCAAAATCATGCCAACTTATACTCCCCTCATTGGAGTAATGGTATAAACCATAGTCTTTAGAGGATTTGTCTATTATTTCCAGCAAAAATGACGCCAAATCCCCTGCATAGGTCGGCGACCCTATTTGGTCGTTTACAACGCTTATTTCGTCTCGCGTTTCTGCCAACCGTAACATGGTTTTAACAAAATTGTTTCCATATTCTGAATACAACCATGACGTTCTTACGATAAAATGCTTGTCCCAAATCTCTTGAATATACGCCTCCCCTTTAAGTTTAGATTTTCCATAAACGCTTAGTGGGTTTGGCGTGTCTTCTTCTGTGTAAGGACTCTCTTTAGTGCCATCAAACACAAAGTCTGTAGAAACGTGTATAAATACCGTTCTGGAGTTTCTACAAGATTCTGCTAGGTTTTTTGCTGCTGTGGCATTAATCAAAAACGCTTTGTCAACCTCTTCTTCTGCTTTGTCAACATTAGTGTATGCAGCACAATTAATGCAATACGCCATTTTATTGGATTGGAAGAATACATCAACCGCTTCGCTGTTTGTAATATCTAAGTCCGCTACATCTGTGAAAATAAATTTTAGTTCTGGATAATTTGATGCAATCCGATGAATCGATTTGCCCAACTGTCCGTTTGCGCCAGTAACTAAAACTGTTTTCATCCCGTGAAATCATTAAATAGTGGTAATGCCAGATCTTTTGGGGAAATACGTTGCTTCGCTGTTGGAATGCCCCAATCAATATTGAGCGAATGGTCTAGTGGATGGATGCCTGATTCCGCTTCTTTGTTGTAGTAGGCGTCGCATTTATAACACACGGCAGCCGTTTCGGACAGTACCGAAAAGCCGTGCGCAAATCCTTTGGGAATCCATAGTTGATTGTGCTTTACTGCCGAAAGTTCCATCGCAATATACTGACCATAGGTAGTGGAGTCGCTGCGCAAATCCACCGCGACGTCTAGAATTTTACCAAAAAGGACGCGAACCCATTTGGCTTGTGCATGCTCGCCCCTTTGAAAATGTAATCCTCTTATCGTTCCATAATGCGAAAACGACTGGTTGTCTTGAACAAAATCGCCTGTAAATTTACCTAAGGCATCCGTCCACGATTGGCGGTAGGTTTCCATAAAATACCCGCGACCGTCCTTGTGAACATCTGGGGTTACCAAAAAGCACCCGCTAAGCTTGGTTTCTTCTATTTGCATTCTTATCGTTTTGCGTAACCGCTTTTAATAAATGGAGAAACAACCGCATCATACTGCTTCGTGTCAATATATCCCATTTGCAGTGCCACTTCCTCTATTGCGCCAATGCGTAGCCCTTGACGCTCTTGCATGACCTGTACAAATTGTGCTGCTTGCATCAACGAGGTGAACGTTCCCGTGTCGAGCCACGCGGTTCCGCGATCCAACACTTTGACTTGTAGTTTGTTTTGTGCTAAGTAACCCTTGTTTACATCCGTAATTTCCAGCTCACCTCTTTCGCTTGGGCTTATATTTTTAGCGATATCAATCACGCTGTTGTCATAAAAATAAATCCCAGGCACGGCAAAATTAGACTTTGGGTTTTTCGGTTTTTCTTCTAACGAAATGGCGCTGCCACTAGCGTCAAACTCCACTACACCATAGCGTTTGGGGTCTTGTACGCCATAAGCAAATATGATGCCTCCTGTTGGAGATGTGCAAGACTGTAAGGTGTCTTGAAGTCCTGTCCCATAAAAGATATTATCCCCTAAAATAAGCGCAACCGAATCAGTTCCAATAAACGATTCGCCAATCAAAAATGCTTGTGCCAGCCCTTTTGGTTCGGGCTGAGCTGCATACGAAAAAGAGCATCCCAATTGGCTACCATCACCCAAAAGGCGTTCAAACAATGGCAAGTCTTGGGGTGTTGAAATAATCAGAATTTCACGAATGCCCGCCTGCATGAGCGTGGACAAGGGATAATAAATCATCGGTTTGTCATACACGGGCATCAACTGCTTACTCACCGAAAGGGTTATCGGGTGTAAGCGTGTGCCAGAGCCGCCTGCAAGTATTATTCCTTTCATTTCTTAAAAGTAGTATTTCTATATGAACCATCTTTTATGGCATCTATCCAAGCTTGATTGTTGAGGTACCACTGAATGGTTTTAACAATCCCTTCCTCAAAACGGTGTTTCGGTTCCCAGCGTAATTCCCGTCTAATTTTGGTGTTGTCAATGGCATAGCGTTTGTCATGACCAGGGCGGTCTTTAACAAAGGTTATTAACGGCAAAGATGCGCCCTCAGGTCGTCCAAGCGCCTTATCCGTTTCTCGAATCAGTATTTTGACCAAGTCAATATTTTTCCATTCATTGGATCCGCCAATGTTATACGTTTCCCTATCTGCCCCATACTCCAAAATGGTTTTGATGGCTTCCGCATGGTCTTCGACATAAAGCCAATCACGGGTATAGTTTCCATCGCCATAAATAGGAATCGGTGTTTGGTTTTTTATGGCATCAATACATACTGGGATAAACTTTTCCGGGAACTGGTTTGGGCCATAATTGTTGGAGCAATTCGAAATCACAATAGGCAGGTTATAGGTTTCCGCATACGCACGCACAAAATGATCAGAGCTTGCTTTAGAAGCCGAATAAGGCGAGTTGGGTTGGTAGGGTGATCTTTCCGTAAACAGCCCCGTTTCGCCAAGCGACCCATAAACTTCATCCGTACTGATATGATAGAACCGTTTTCCCTGGTTTTTTTTAAAACCTTGCAACAACTGCAGCGTGCCCATGATATTGGTGCGCGCAAACACAAAAGGATCCTCAATAGAGCGGTCAACATGAGATTCTGCCGCCAGATGAAGCACATAGTCAAAATGGTGTTTATTGAAAAGCTCCTCTACAAAACCAGCGTCCGTGATATCCCCATAAATAAAGTGGTAATTGTTTTTTCCTTCTAGGTCATTGAGGTTGTTGAGGTTTCCCGCATAGGTAAGGCTATCCAGATTGTACACATG
>JAURDG010000017.1 GCA_030828025.1 Flavobacteriaceae bacterium
CGAGTGGTGCCATTTTAGGCGTGTTTCTTTCCAATGGTCGTACCATTTTTTTTGTGTTCCGGGCGGAATAAAAAACTGCATTTCCATTTGCTCAAATTCACGCATACGGAATATAAACTGCCGTGCCACAATCTCATTTCGAAACGCCTTGCCTGTTTGTGCAATACCAAAAGGCAATTTCATGCGCCCTGTTTTTTGCACATTCAAAAAGTTGACAAAAATCCCTTGTGCCGTTTCGGGGCGCAAGTACAATTCGGTCGCGCTTTCGGCAGAAGCGCCGAGCTTGGTGCCAAACATCAGGTTAAACTGCTTTACCTCCGTCCAATTTTTAGAGCCAGACAACGGACATACAATCTCCAATTCCTCAATGAGTGCCTTTACGTCTGCCAAATCTTCTTTTTCCAAAGACTTGCCCAAACGTTTTAAGATCGCATCGCCCTTTTCTTTATAACCCAATACTCTTGGATTAGTACTCAAAAATTGTGCTTTGTCAAATGCCTCGCCAAAGCGTTTTGCCGCCTTGTCAACTTCTTTTTCAATTTTAGCATCGAGCTTGGCAACATATTCTTCGACCAAGACATCTGCACGATAGCGTTTTTTAGAATCTTTGTTGTCGATTAGCGGGTCGTTAAATGCATCCACGTGCCCAGAAGCTTTCCACGTGGTTGGGTGCATCAAAATAGCAGCATCCAAGCCAACGATGTTGTCATTGAGCTGTACCATGGCTTTCCACCAATAATCGCGGAGGTTATTTTTAAGCGCAACGCCCTGTTGGCCATAATCATATACAGCACTTAGGCCGTCGTAAATTTCACTTGAAGGAAAAACAAACCCATACTCTTTGGCATGGGACAAAACTTTTTTGAACTGCTCTTGATGTGACATGTGGCAAAAATAGAATAAGTTTCGTAATTTAAACCGTCCAAATCTCGTAACCTTTAGCTATGCTCTACGATTTACTTAGTGTTTGGTTTCCTCGCTGTTGCTATGGTTGTGGCATGGTATTGCCCAAAAAGCTGCCTTGGCTTTGTTTTCGCTGTGCTGCACAGCTTCCACGCAGTTATACAGAGCGAAATATAAACAATCCACTCAAGGACTTATTGGACAATCGCTTACCAACTAAAGCGGCTTATGCGCCATTTTATTTTCAGCAACAAAATCCGATTCAGCACCTTTTGCATGCGCTTAAGTATTTAGGCAAAAAACAACTTGGCGCATGGTTTGCCGCCCAAGCGGCTACTTTTTTGCCCAAAAACCACCCCATTTATTCCTGCGATGCCATAGTAACTGTGCCACTACATCCTAAACGCGAGCGGCAAAGGGGCTACAACCAAATAGATTTGTTTGGTAAGCATTGGGCAGCACATCTCAAGGTTCCGTATGTTCACGACTTTCTGGTGCGAGAGAAACAAACCAAAACGCTAGTACGTATGGCGCAAACAGCACGTTGGGAAGAAGTTAAAGATGCTTTTAGACTGGTCGGTAATAAACAATATCGGCATGTGTTGTTGGTGGACGACGTAATCACGACTGGTGCTACACTCACGGCTTGTGGACAAACCTTGTTGGCAGGAGGTACAAAAAACCTATCTGTCATGGCAATGGCGCACACGCATCAAGTACTTCCGTAAGCGAGAAAATAATCGTTAATTTGTTGCATGCTAAAACGGATGTTTATTCTGGTAATACTCGGCACGCTGCTCACACAATGTGCGCGAAGAGGTTCGCCTACTGGTGGACCAAAGGACGAAACGCCACCCGTGATGCTACGCGCCGATCCGCCGCAAAAGACCGTTGGATTTAAAGAAGACCGCATCCGCATTTATTTTGATGAATACATCAAGTTAAACAAGCTACAAGAACAATTGGTCATTTCGCCGCCTTTAGAGCAAACAGCATACCTCATTTCACCACAAAGTGTAGCAGCGAGGTATATCGAAATTGAATTTATGGATTCGCTTTCGCCCAACACGACTTACACCTTTAATTTTGGTGAAAGTGTTGTCGATAATAATGAAGGGAATCCTTATTCTTTTTTCTCTTATGTTTTTGCTACAGGAGCTGAACTAGATTCTCTATCATTACGCGGAAACATCACAGATGCCCTAGACCGAAATCCCGAGTCTTTTGTGTCGGTTATGCTCTATCCCGTTGATAGCACCTTTTCGGACTCTACCATCTACAAACAGAAACCACTGTACTATACCAATACACTTGACAGCCTTACTAGTTTTCATCTGCCAAATCTAAGGGCAGGCACCTATGCCTTAGTTGCATTGAAAGACACGGGCAAAAACTTTCTTTTTGACCCTTCTGTGGATAAGATTGATGCCGTAAATGACTTTATTACCCTACCCAATGACAGCCTTTTTACATTAAACCTGTTTCAAGAACGCGTAGCTTTTGATTTTGGAAGAGCCTTTCAAGCAGGTCAAAATAGAATTGGCCTAGGCTATAAAGGCGATGGAAGCGATATCAACATTACGCTTGACCAAGAGGTGTCTGATAGCTTTGTGTCAACGCTTAGTTTCGATAAAAAATCAGATACCTTGTATTATTGGTATCGAAACCTAACGGCGGATACGCTTCGTTTTACGGCACACAAAGACAGTCTAGAAAAGTCCTATACCTTTCGTCTGCGCAGTGAAAAAGCAGATTCACTGAATGTAGCTATTGAACCAAAAGGTGTGCTGCACCTTACCGACACCATAAAATTAATCACCAATACGCCTATCAAAAAAATCGTGCAAGACTCTATACAATTGCGAGATAAAGATTCTTTGCTGGTAAATTTCGACCTTATTCAACGGAACAACCACGAAGTCCAGTTGGTCTTCGATGTGATCCCTAACGAAAAATATCGCCTAGAAATGCTTCCTGGTACACTAACTGATTTTTTTGATGTGCGCAATGATACCATTTCTGTAGGCTTGTCAACCAAAAGCCGTGTGGATTACGGCAATGTTTCGGTGCGCTTGCAAAACGTGCCATCTTATCCGCTTTTTGTGGATGTCTTGAATCAAAAAGAAGAATTGGTACGCACGATTTATGTAACACAACCTAGCGGTATGGTGCGCTTTAATTACCTAATGCCCAACAAATATTACATTCGGGTGCGTTTGGATGAAAACAACAACGGAAGATGGGACACAGGAAGTTATCTAGAAAAGCAAAAACCCGAGGCAGTCTATCATTTTCCACCACTACTTGACGTGCGCGCCAACTGGGAATTGCAAGAGTCGTTTAGCCTAGAGTAAAGTCATCCATATCTTGCAAAAAAGGAAGTTTTTCTCGTAATGCATGTAGCTCATCCAAAGCAATAGAAAATGTGGCAACTGTTTCTTTCTGTTCCATAAAAACCAATTCGTCGCCCAAGGCATTGTAAGCTGCCGAAGCTCCAGGATAATTCAATCGATAGGCGTCTTTACCTGTTCTATTCACACCGATGCTATACGCCATATTTTCGATTGCCCGAGCTTGTAACAGTGCATTCCACGCCTGAATTCGTGCTGTAGGCCAATTCGCCACACAAATCAGCAAATCGTAGTGGTCTGTGTTGCGTACAAATACCGGAAAGCGCAAATCATAACACACCAACGGACGAATACGAAAACCCGCATATTCAATCAGCTCTCGCTTGGTGCCAGCGGTATATATCCGTGCTTCTCCAGAAGGTGTATATGGGTGTGCCTTATCGTAAGTGTTTATACTGCCACTTGGATGTACAAACACAAAGCGGTTGAAAAAGGTTTTGCCCTCTTTTATTGATAGGCTTCCACAAACGGCGGTATCGTAGGTCTGTGCCATGTGTTGCATCCATTGCACGGAACTTCCGTTAATCGGTTCGGCAACTTCGCTCGGGGTCATGGTAAAGCCCGTTGCCCACATTTCGGGCAGGACAACCAAATTGGTCTGCTCAGGTAAAACAGCAAGTTGTTTTGCTAACTGCTTTTGATTGGCCATTGGGTCATGCCAGATCAAATCGGCTTGTAGCAATGCAACGTGGAGCTTTCTCATGGTATAAAGATAATTTTTCTATTTTTGTAAGACCTAGATATACTTATGAAATCCCTACTAATTATCCTTATTTTTTTGGTGCTCACTAGCTGTTCTACTGAACCAAAAACAAAAATTCCAGCAAAGGAAATCGTGCTTGAAGGAATATACAACAAATCTGATGGCATTATTCCCAAATTAAAAGAGTTAAAAGGCAACACTGTAGTCCTTGATTTTTGGGCTACTTGGTGCGCCCCATGTATTATAGCATTTCCTAAAATAACAGAACTACACAATAAGTACAGCAATCAAAATGTTGTGTTTATTGGCATCACTAATGACCCAAAAGAAAAGCTGGAGACCTTTTTGAATGAGCAGAACATCCCTTTTTGGATTGGCCAAGATACCGATGGCTCTGCTTTTAAAGATTACGGGGTAACGTGGATTCCAAATTATGTGGTCATCAACAGAAAAGGAAATGTGGTGTATAACGGCAACTTTTTTGACGAATACATCTTAAAAGAAGTTATTGAAACGGACACCTATGTCGAACAAGAAAAAGAAGAGGTTTCGATGGAGACAACTGACTAGTAAAAGCGTTGTTTACCCCTTAAGGTTAGCCGAGAGATACTCACGGTTCATACGTGCGATGTTTTCCAAAGAAATGCCTTTGGGACATTCTACTTCGCATGCGCCAGTATTGGTACAGTTCCCGAAGCCTTCTTCGTCCATTTGCTTGACCATGTTCAGCACACGGTCGGTGGCCTCCACTTGACCTTGTGGAAGAAGGGCGTATTGCGATACTTTTGCCGAAACAAACAGCATTGCTGAAGCATTTTTACAGCTTGCCACACAAGCGCCACAACCAATACATGCAGCAGCATCAAAGGCCTTATCAGCAGCTGCTTTTTCAATAGGTAGCGCATTGGCATCTTGGGTATTTCCAGAAGTATTTACGGAAACAAATCCGCCAGCGTGCTGGATGCGGTCAAAAGAAGATCGATCCACCACCAAATCTTTGATTACCGGAAAAGGCTTAGCCCGAAACGGTTCAATGTGGATGGTGTCGCCATCGTTAAATTTACGCATATGCAATTGACAGGTCGTAATCAAGCGATCTGGCCCGTGTGCTTCGCCGTTGATGAACATCGAACATGAACCACAAATGCCTTCACGACAGTCGTGGTCAAAAGCTACGGGGTCAATGCCTTGCGCCATGAGTTGTTCGTTGAGCACATCCATCATTTCTAAAAATGACATGTCTGGAGAGACGTCATCCAAGTTGTAGGTTTGCATACCGCCTTTTGCAGTTGCATTTTCTTGTCGCCAAATTTTTAGTGTCAGTTTCATACGCTAGTTTTTTCGCCAAAAGGCAATAGGCAATAGTTATTTTTGCTTGCTTATTGACCTAATAAAGGCATTTAACATTTTATTTTCTTCAGTAATTAATCCTTGAACTTTTTGAAACAGTTCATTCCCAACTAATTTTAACTCTTTAGAGATGATGAATTGTGTTTCCAATTCAAGTAATGAACCTCGTGCCATTCGCAAGCATTGAACATAATTTTGAGAATAGTTTTGTCCGTACCCCTCAGCAATATTGGAAGGTACAGAAATGGCAGCGCGTTTCATTTGACTTTGTAACCCGAACAGTTCCTCTTTAGGCAATTTTTCACACAATAGATACACTGATTTGACTAAAGCGACACCTTTTTGCCAAATAAGTAAGTCTTTGTATGATTGAATTTGTGTCATCTATTCACTATTGCCTATTGCCTAATCTACTTATACGACCGTGTTTTCAATTCAATGTTTTCGTAGTTAAGTGTTTCTTTATGCAGCTTAGCCTTGTTTGGTTCTTCATTGTATTCCCAGGCAGAAACAAAGGTAAAGTTTGCATCATCTCGAAGGGCTTCGCCCTCTGGAGTTTGTGATTCTTCCCTAAAATGTCCACCACAAGACTCGGTACGCTCTAGCGCATCTTTGGCAAACAATTCGCCTAACTCCAAAAAGTCGGCAACACGAAGGGCTTTGGCTAAGGATTCATTAAACGAATCGGCTGTGCCAGGCACAAAAACCTCTTTGTAAAACGCTTCACGGAGTTCTTTTACTTCGTTCATGGCTTCTTTTAGCCCTTTTGCGTTACGTGACATCCCACATTTATTCCATATAATTTTTCCCAATTTACGGTGGAAGTAGTCCACAGTTTTGGTTCCTTTATTGTTCATAAACGCATCGATTTGCGCTTGAACACGCTGCTCGGCAGCCTCAAATTCGGCCGTGTCAGTAGCGATAGGACCTGTTCGGATGTCGTCCGCCAAATAGTCGCCAATGGTGTATGGCAACACGAAGTAGCCGTCTGCCAGACCTTGCATGAGTGCCGAAGCCCCCAAACGGTTGGCACCGTGATCTGAGAAATTGGCTTCGCCGATGGCAAAACATCCTGGAATGGTAGTCATTAGGTTATAATCTACCCAAACGCCACCCATGGTGTAGTGCACTGCTGGATAAATCATCATAGGAGTTTCATACGGATTTTGATCTACGATTTTTTCGTACATCTGAAACAAGTTTCCGTACTTGGCTTTGATGATTTCTTTTCCCAGTTTTTGTACGATTGTCATGTCGTTTTCGTCCAAGCCTTTGACGTGAGCTTTCTCTTTTCCGTAGCGCACAATGGCATCTGCAAAATCCAAAAAGACCGCCTCGCCCGTTTTGTTTACGCCAAATCCAGCATCGCAACGTTCTTTGGCGGCACGTGACGCCACATCACGTGGTACCAAGTTTCCAAAGGCTGGATAACGTCGCTCTAGGTAATAGTCACGATCTTCTTCTGCCAAATTGGTGGGTTTTAGATTCCCTTCACGAATGGCTTGTGCATCTTCTTTCTTTTTGGGTACCCATATACGTCCGTCGTTTCTAAGCGATTCGGACATCAAGGTTAGTTTGGACTGATGATCGCCAGAAACGGGAATACAGGTTGGGTGAATTTGCGTAAAACAAGGGTTGGCAAAATAGGCTCCTTGCTTGTGAATTTTCCAAGCTGCCGTTACGTTACTGCCCATGGCATTGGTAGAGAGGTAAAATAAGTTTCCATATCCACCCGAAGCAATCACCACGGCATGTGCCGCATGGCGTTCGATTTTGCCCGTTACCAAATTACGGGTAATAATACCTCTCGCCTTACCGTCCACTTTAACCAAGTCGAGCATTTCGTGGCGGTTGTACATCTTGATTTTACCACGACCTATTTGTCGGTTCATCGCCGAGTAAGCACCAAGGAGCAACTGCTGTCCTGTTTGTCCTTTGGCATAAAAAGTTCTGGAGACCAAAACACCCCCAAACGATCGGTTGTCCAACAAGCCGCCGTAGTCACGGGCAAACGGCACTCCTTGTGCCACACATTGGTCAATGATATTAGTTGAAACCTCCGCCAAGCGGTACACATTGGCTTCGCGCGAACGATAATCGCCTCCTTTTACAGTATCGTAAAACAAGCGGTAAACAGAGTCGCCATCGCCTTGATAGTTTTTGGCGGCATTTATCCCGCCTTGGGCGGCAATCGAGTGTGCGCGTCGTGGCGAGTCTTGATAGCAAAAAGCTTTTACGTTATAGCCTAACTCGGCTAATGTAGCCGCTGCTGCGCCACCAGCCAAACCGGTGCCCACCACAATGACGTCGATTTGACGTTTGTTGGCTGGACTTACCAAACGAATGTTGCTTTTGTGATTGGTCCACTTTTCGGCTATTGGACCTTGGGGTATTTTAGCATCTAATGGGGCCATATTAATTATTTAAATAATGAACGATTGCAATAAACGCAAATCCGGCCGGGATTAATATTGCGTATAGCTTTCCAATGAATTTCAATAGTGGTGTGTATTTGTTGTTAAACCCGACAGACTGAAATGACGAAGCAAAACCATGCAACAGGTGTAACGACAAAAAGAAGAAAGAAATGACGTAGATAATAACACGGCCCAAGTCTTCAAACTTGTGTACCAATTCTTCGTGATATCTGTTTGGGTCTTCAGGTAAAAATTCGATATACTTATGCTTGATTTCAGGCACCCAGAAATCATAAAAATGAAGTCCTAAAAATGCAAGAATTGTGGCTCCAGAAATCAGCATATTCCGCGACATCCAACTTGAATTCGCACTACCTTTAAAAACGGCATATTTGATTCCTCTCGCTTTTTTGTTTTGCCATTCAAGGACAAATCCCATCAAAAAGTGGAAAATGACACCACCAATTAAAATGGGCTGTAGCACAAACTGGACCAATGGATTAGTTCCCATAAAGTGTGAAACCTCATTAAAAACAGCAGCACTAAACACAGAAGTTATGTTTATAGCAAAGTGTTGCAGCAAGAAAATCATCAAGAACAGACCAGACAATGCCATGGCCACTTTTCTAAAAATTGTTGAAGACGATAGGGCTCCCATAGAATTTAATTATACGAGCAAAATTACATGCTGAATACCTGAATACCAAAGGTTTTGTGTAATTTAGGATAATTCTAACAAGCAACAGGTGAATTGTCTCTAAAACAAACAAAATAACCCCAAAATTATAGCTGTTATTCAATCACCAAAGTGGTTTGAGGCATGTCGTTCCACATAAACGTATAACTTCCTTTAGGCAGATAAACATGACCATCTGCAGCTTTGGTCAGTGCGGTTGCGTGCTTGCGATTAAATTTATCCAGCATTTCTGGGGCTAGCTTCAGTTGATAAGGAACGTGCTGTAGCCCACGAGACAAGCTAATCGCAGATTCAAACACAGTTACATTTTTATCTGAAACCAAAGTCCACACCCCGCTTCCCCTTTGTTGGCTAAAAAACGTCCAATGAAAATCTGGAGTGTTGGTCTTTGCCCAAGTGCTGCGCTTTTGTCCCCAACGTTTGTTGTGTTTTATTGGGCTTGGTGCAACTACTGCAAAGGTGCTGTTTACTAGTTCTGGCAATTGCTGAACTTCTTCCAATTCGAGTTTATAAATCGACCGTCCATGTGTACCGATGAGTAAATCGTTTTCTTCTTGTTGAATGTATAAGTCGTGCACGGCAACAGCAGGCAAACCTTCGCCGAAAGCGTGCCAAGATGCCCCTTGATCAGCACTCACATATAAGGCATTGTCGGTGCCGACATAGAGAATGTGCTCGTTGGTTGGGTCTTCGCGAAGGACATTTACAGGAGAATTGGCTAAATTACTACTGATGTTCTGCCATGTTGTGCCTAAATCATCTGAAACATATACATAAGGCGTAAAGTCATCCCAGCGGTATCCGTTTAAGGTTGCATAAATTCGAGTGGGGTGATGTTTGGAAAATTGCACCCGACTAACCCACAGGTCTTGAGGCAGTTCGTTGCTAATACACTTCCAACTTGCTCCGCTGTCGTCTGTCAAATGAATTAGCCCATCGTCCGATCCGACAACCAACATACCGAAGGTATTGGGCGACTCATCTATGGTGGTAAGCGTTCCGTAAGGCACATTTCCTGGCGTTCCACCAGTTGTTAGGTCTTCCGAAATCGCTGTCCAATCGTCACCTTTGTTGAGCGAGCGATGCAGTTTATTGCTGCCCAAATAAAGAATGTCGTTGTTGTGTGAAGAAAGCAAAATGGGTGTTTGCCAATTGAACCGTAAGGGAGCTTCGCCCAAACGGTGTTTGGGCTGGATAGATGTTCTTTTGTTGTTTTTGCGGTCAAGGCGAAAATAGTTTCCAAACTGATAGCCAGTGTAAACGATGTTTGCATCGCGATTATCAACTTGTATTTGCATGCCGTCGCCACCCATGATACTCGTCCAGGGGTTATGCCCGCTTTGGTGCCAGCGGACACTTTCGGTAGCGGTATGCACCGCTTCCCAAACGCCATTGTCCTGCAAGCCGCCATACACATGATAAGGTGATTGGTTGTCCGCATAAACAGTATAAAACTGCCCCACCGTGGGCTGATTGGCTTTAAGCCAGTTCTGGCCACCATCATAGCTGATGTTTACACCGCCATCATTCCCATTAACCAAATGGTTTGTATTTCTTGGGTTTATCCAAAGGGCATGATGATCTGCGTGTACATTTGGTGCGTCTAACGATGAAAATGTTTGTCCGCCATCTGCTGATGTGAGTATGGGTACTCCATAAATATAAATACGGTCTTTGTCTGTAGGCGATGTATGAATCATTCCAAAATAATAACCGTAACTGTAGTAAATGTCATCCAGATATCCTTCGTGTGTTTTGACCCAAGTGGCACCACCATCATCAGAACGAAAAACTTCAGGACCAACAACTGGCGTATCAAACAAATCCGCATTGGCATCAGAAAGGTACAAGGCGAGATCCGAAGGCTTGATTTTGCCATTTTTTACATCCGTTCGGATTTTTGTAGCGGTATATTGCTCTGGAAACTTATTATCGCGCAAGAAACGTTCCAGCAAAGCAGTATCTATAGCCATAAAGGCTTCAAACGATATGCCTTCAAAATCTGTTTTGACCAAGCCCTTTTGGGGTTGTTTTGTTTTGGTCGTCGGTCTTGGTTGTCGAGAATGGCATATATCGTATTGCTATCAAATGCGGAAATACCAATACGCCCCACACCAGCTCCTTGCGGAAAGCCACTTTCTACCGTTGAAACCAATGTCCAACGCTCACCTGCATCGGTGCTTTTGTATATGCCCGATGCTGCGCCACTCCCCGTAAAATTCCATGCCTTGCGGTCTTTCTGCCAAGCTGCTGCATATTGAACAGAAAAGTTTTCTGGAGCTACACTCAATTCAATAATTCCTGTAAAATCGTTGATGTATAAGGTTTGCTTCCAAGTAGCACCACCATCCGTCGTTTTGTAAATGCCTCTGGTTGTGTTGGGCGAATACAAATGTCCCGTTATGCCAACTACTAGCTCGTTTGGGTCATGGGGATTGATTTCTATTTTGCCCACGTGGTGTGCGTCATCAAGTCCAATATGGTGCCAGCTCTTGCCTTTGTCGGTAGATTTTAACAGCCCAATTCCTGCGTAAGAAGATCGTGAAGCGTTGTTTTCGCCCGTACCTACATAGATGGTGTGCGTGGGCCAATGCACGGCAATATCTCCAATATTTTGTGTTGGACTATTGTCCATTACTGGTGTAAAAGAGGTGCCATTGTTGTTGGTATGCCACAAGCCTCCAGAAGCATAGGCGACATAAAACTCGTGGGGCACTTCAGGGTTAACAGCTATATCGGTTACACGGCCACTCATAACACTAGGGCCGATGTTTTTTAGGGGTAACTTTTCTACTAGTGATGTGGAGGTAAGTGTATCTGAAATTATAGCATCAACACCAAAATTATTTGGTTGGGCGTAGGTGGTTAAACTTGCCACCAAAATAAGTGGGTATGTTAAATAAGTTCGTATCATGTGAGGTTTTTTTACGTTGTGAAGATAATTTTTTATTATTTTGCAATATGCAAAAAATAAGACTTTCCCAATCAGTCTTTGAATTTAACCGAAAGCGATTTGCGCAACAACTCAAGCCAAATAGCATTGCGGTTTTTAATTCAAATGACATCTATCCGATAAGTGCGGATAGCACACATCCCTTTGAACAACATCGGGATATTTTCTATTTAACAGGTATAAACCAAGAAGAAACCATCTTGCTTCTTTATCCCAATGCGGCACACCCCGCACATCGGGAAATCGTGTTTGTGCGCAAAACCAATCCGCAGATTGCTGTTTGGGAAGGACACAAGCTCACCCCTAAAGAAACCACCCAAATTTCGGGCATCAAAACCGTGTACTGGGTCGATGAATTCGAGCGCGTTTTTATGGAGTTAGCACGACATACCGAATATATTTACATCAATACCAATGAGCACTACCGCGCCAAAGTAGAAACCGAAACCCGAGAAGACCGGTTTATCAAATGGTGTAAAAAGCTATTTCCTTATCAGAAATACCAAAAAAGCAATTTTATTTTACAGCGACTTCGATCGATAAAGACAGCAGAAGAAATCTCCCTGATGCAGCACGCCTGTTCCATTACTGAAAAAGGCTTTCGGCGTGTGTTGGGGTTTGTAAAACCCGGTGTTTGGGAATACGAAATTCAAGCGGAATACGCACACGAATTTTTGCGAAACCGATCTAAAGGTTTTGCCTACACGCCAATAATTGCCTCGGGCAGCAACAGCAATGTCTTACACTATATAGAGAATAACCAACAGTGCTTAGCTGGCGAATTGGTACTTATGGATGTTGGGGCAGAATTTGGCAATTACGCTTCAGACATGACCCGTACGATTCCTGTTTCGGGGCGTTTTAGCACCCGACAACGTGCGGTGTACAACGCTGTTTTGAAGGTAAAAAATGAGGCGACCAAGCTACTGGTTCCGGGTACGCTTTGGAAAAGCTACCAAAAGGAAGTTGGTAAATTGATGACTAGCGCTTTAATTGATTTGGGCTTACTGACCAAAAAAGAGGTGTTACAAAACGCTGAGGCATATAAAACCTATTTTATGCACGGCACTTCACATCATTTGGGGCTAGACACCCACGACTACGGCTTGCTTGATGAGCCTATGCAACCCAATATGGTCTTTACAGTAGAACCCGGCATTTATATTCCCAAAGAAGGTTTTGGCATCCGCCTTGAAGATGATGTGGTGGTGCAAGCACATGGCGAACCGTTAAACCTTATGGCGAATATCCCAATTGACCCACGTGATATTGAGGAGTTGATGAACGCCTAAAATGCCTTCCAGCCTTGCGCTTTCAACGGCAATACTTCATTGCCTCGTGTAACCAAGCAGCTACCTACTGATTTTTCGGTCATATGCCCAATAACGGTCATGTTGGGATTGCCTTTTATTTTATCATAGTCGTCTTGCTTTAGGGTAAACAGCAATTCGTAATCTTCACCACCGCTAAGTGCAATGGTTGTACTGTCTATGTTAAACTCCTCACACACGGCAATAAACTGTGGGTCTAGCGGAATTTTGTCCTCATAAATGCGGCAGCCCAAATCACTATTTTGACACAGGTGCAATATCTCTGAAGAAAGTCCGTCGCTGATGTCAATCATAGATGTAGGCACTACATCCAATGCTTGAAGAAGTTCCACGACGTCTTTTCGTGCTTCTGGTTTAAGCTGACGCTCCACTAGATAAGTGTAGGGTTCTAAATCGGGTTTGTGGTTTGGGTTGGCCTTAAACACTTCATTCTCACGTGCCAACACTTGCAGTCCCATATAGGCTGCGCCCAAATCGCCTGTAACCACCAAAAGCTCATTTTCGGCAGCACCGCTACGC
>JAURDG010000132.1 GCA_030828025.1 Flavobacteriaceae bacterium
TCACGCCTAAAACATGGGGTGTATGCCGTGAGTTTTACGGGCAAAGCGGTTTCGTCAAGCAAACAATCGCGATACATATTGGTCACGGGAACCTCAGCCGTTGGAATCAGGTATAAATCGTCTTCTGTTACGTGATACATTTGTCCTTCTTTATCGGGAAGTTGCCCTGTGCCAAAACCCGAAGCTTCATTTACCAAATGTGGCACTTGAACCTCATCATATCCTGCTGCCGTATTATAATCTAGAAAATAATTGATAAGCGCACGTTGAAGTTTGGCTCCTTTTCCCGTATAAACCGGAAAACCAGCACCAGTTATTTTGGCACCCAACTCAAAGTCGATGAGTTTGTATTTTTTAGCCAATTCCCAATGTGGAAGTGCGTCTTTATCCAAGGAAGGAATAGTGCCTTTTTCTACAACAACCTCATTGTCGTCTTCCGAATTTCCAGCCGCTACACTTTGGTGCGGAAGATTGGGAAGTAGATACAACAGTTCTTGTAGCTCGTCAGCGGTTTGCTGTAATTCAAGTTGCAACGCTTTTGCTGCAGCCTTTAAGTTTGCCGATTTTTCCTTTTTATCTGCTGCTTCTTGTGTAGCTCCTTGCTTGAACAAATGCCCAATTTCTTTGGCAATGGCATTAGCCTGCGCAAGAGTTTGATCGAGTTTGGCTTGTATTTCTCTGCGCTTTTCGTCCAAAGCCAATAATTGCTCCAGCTGCGGCGCAGCATCAATATTTCGCTTTTTTAAGGCATTTACTGCCTGATCAAAATGTTCACGAATGTACGATGGAATCAGCATAATCGTATTTTTTACAAAGGTAAAGTATTGTATGCAGTCAAAACAGCCGCTTTGTCTTTTTCCAACTGCTTTTTCAATTCATTAATAGAATCAAACTTTATTTCGTCGCGGAGGCGGTTAAGCATTGCAACAGTAATCGTTTGATTGTACAGGTCTCCAGTCCAGTTAATAAGATGCACTTCTATGCTGGTTGTTTGTCCATTTACGGTTGGATTGGTACCTATGTTCATCATGCCTAGATGTTTGGCGTTATCAACCGTAACAACAACTGCATAGGCTCCTTTTCTAGGAATGATTTTATCTGGGCTGTTGAGGACTAAGTTTGCTGTAGGAAAACCGATGGTTCTTCCTTTTTGCTGTCCAGCCATTACGTTTCCAGTCAGTACAAATGGTCGTCCTAAAAATCGTTGTGCTGTTGCTATATCTCCTTCTAAAATCGCCTGTCGAATTTTGGTAGAACTGACCGAAACATCATCAATAATTTTGGCACTTATTTGCGTTACCTCGAAGCCATATTGCTGCCCGTAGCGTTCCAAATCGGCGTAATCTGCACCTCGGTTTTTTCCAAACCGGTGGTTGTGACCAACGATGATTTGCGCCACATTTAGCGTATCGACCAAAAGTTCTTTTGCATATTCCTCGGCGCTGAGTTGTGCAAAAGCCCGTGTGAAAGGATGCACGACAACATAATCCAGCCCAAGGGCAGTTAGTGCTTGGGTGCGCTCTTCTAGTGTTTGGATCAGTATCATGGGCACATCGGGTTGTACTACTTTTCGTGGATGAGGGTCAAAGGTCAATAGGGTAGCGGCTAAGTCTTTTCGACGTGCTTCTTCAACAAGTTGTTGGATTATTTTTTGATGCCCAAGATGTACACCATCAAAAGTACCAACGGTGACAATGGTCTTTTTTTTTGGGCTAAAGCTATTGCTGCTAAACACGATATCCATCAGCGTTCTAGGGTATTACCGTTAAACTGATTCATAGCTGCTGCGCCACCGTCGGTGACAAAGGTTAGAGCCGCTTCTGCTGCTTTGTCAATGGCAAAAGGCAGCTCGTTTACCTCATCTTTGGTCCATGGTTGCAAGACAAAATCAACTTGCCTTCCCTTACTAAAGGCAGCACCAACACCAAAGCGCAAGCGTGCATAATCTGTGGTGTTGAGTTGGACACAGATGTCTTTAAGGCCGTTATGTCCACCAGCAGAACCTTTTTGTCGCATCCTTAAAAAGCCAAAGTCTAAATGAATATCATCGGTAACGACAAGTACATGTTCCAAGGGGACTTTTTTCTGTTGCATCCAGTAGCGCACGGCTTTACCGCTCCGATTCATAAAGGTGTTGGGCTTGAGCAGGTAGCAGGTTTTGCCTTTGGTTTTACATAGAGCAATATCGCCTAGGCGAGCTGTTTCAAAAGCCGTATCATGTTGTTTTGCTAAGGCATCCACTACATCAAAACCGATATTGTGCCTGGTGCCTGAATAGGCCGAACCTATATTGCCCAAACCAACAATCAAAAAAGGCTTCATCGCAGTAGCTTTATTTTTTTTTGATGAAAAAAAAGGAATTCGTAGCTTCATCTAAGCGTAAAAATAAAAAAAGCATCTTACCCAAGAGCAAGATGCTTTATATATATTTAGCGAAATGCTATTCCTGAGCTGTTTCTTCAGTTGGTGCTGCTCCATCTTCAGTTGGCGCTGCTCCATCTTCAGTTTCTGCTCCTTCTTCGTTTTCAACATCTTCTTCAACTGCACTAAGAATAGAAGTTCGTGCAGTACGTACTTGGCAAACAACCGTGTTGTCAGGATGTAAAATTTTAAACAACTCGCTTTGTAGTTCAGTAACGTATAGCTTATCGCCTAATTTTAGTTTAGAAAGATTTGCCTCGAGCGTATCGGGGAGGTTTGCGGGAAGCGCACGTACGCGGAGCTTGCGCTTACTTTTTCTCAACACGCCTCCTGAAAGGCGTACACCTGGCGCAGTACCAATAAAGGTTACAGGGATATCCATTGTTACTTCTTTGTCATCAAATAATTGATAAAAGTCTATGTGAAGAATTTTATCCGAAACAGGATGAAATTGAATATCTTGTATAATAGCATTGATTTTTCCGTCATCGCCCAAGTCGATAACCACCGTATGCGCATTGGGTGTATAGACGAGTTTGGCAAACGCACGTTCGTCTGCATTAAAATGTACTGGCGCTTCTCCTCCGTAAACTACGCAAGGAACCTGACCAGCATTACGTAAGGCTTTGGTCGCTACCTTGCCCACGCTTTCTCTTTTAGATCCGTTGATGGTGATTGATTTCATATTTTATATTTATTACATAACAAACTTGCCTGAGATTGATTCATTGTTATGAACATTGTTCATGACCTCGGCAAACAATTGAGCACAGCTCAATACTTTAATTTTTTTACTCGCTTTTTTTAATGGAATAGAGTCGGTAACGATAAGCTCGATGAGCTTAGAGGCTTCGATGCGCTCGTAAGCTTCTCCTGATAGCAGCGGATGTGTGCATATTGCTCGGACGCTCAGTGCTCCTCGTTCCATCATAAGGTCAGCCGCTTTGGTTAGTGTTCCAGCTGTATCGACCATATCATCAACCAAAACCACGTTTTTCCCTTCTACTTCTCCAATGAGTTCCATGTGGGAAATGATATTGGCTTTTTTGCGTTGCTTGTAGCAAATGACTACATCAGATTGCAAATATTTTGAATACGCATACGCTCTTTTTGAACCACCCATATCGGGAGATGCGATGGTAAGGTTTTGTATATTCAGTTCGTTTAGGTAAGGCAAAAACAACGAAGAAGCAAACAAATGATCGACGGGCTTTTCAAAGAAACCCTGAATTTGGTCTGCGTGTAAATCCATCGTAATGATGCGCGTGGCACCAGCTACTTCTAACAATTTAGCAATAAGTTTAGCACCAATGGGAACGCGCGGCTTATCTTTTCGGTCTTGCCGTGCCCAACCAAAATAAGGCATTACCGCAGTGATGTGTCGTGCCGATGCACGTTTGGCTGCATCAAGCATGAGAAGCATTTCCATCAAATTTTCAGATGAAGGATGCGTAGATCCAACGATAAAAATTCGAGAACCACGAACCGATTCCTCAAAAGAAGGCTGAAATTCTCCGTCGCTGTAATGTGAAAAAAGCACATTGCCCAGCGGTATGCCATAATGCTTTGCAATATTCTTGGCTAAGGCAGTGCTTTGCGTGCAGGCAAAAATCTTTGAATCTATTGTTGTTTTTCCCATAATTTTTAAGCGGGATGCAAATGTAGGAATTTATTTGAGGTAACGAAGAAGTTGTGCCATATTTTATGTAGTCTAAAAAGAATAAATAGTTACATTTGCGCTCCAGCTGCCTTGGTGGCGGAATTGGTAGACGCGCTGGATTCAAAATCCAGTGCTGGCAACAGCGTGTGGGTTCGATTCCCACCCAAGGTACCACACGGGATAAATCTTCTTTTTTAGATTTATCCCTTTTTTTATTTTTTTTATTTACTCTGTTAAATTGGGCTATTTTGTGCAAAATGGGGTTAATATCAGCGGTTCGAACTTTTTTATTTTCAA
>JAURDG010000062.1 GCA_030828025.1 Flavobacteriaceae bacterium
AATAATTAATATGATGTGAACGTTACTTAACGGCCACTTTAGTTTTTACTTTTTCCAAAAAAACCTTTGCGGGTTTAAATGAAGGTATGTTATGTGCTGGAATGTCAATGGTGATATTTTTGGATATGTTACGTCCTTTTTTGGCTTTTCTTGTTTTAATAACAAAACTACCGAATCCACGTAAATAAACGTTTTCACCAGATTCCATGGCACTTCTTACTTCTTTCATAAAGTGATTCACTATTGCTTGAGTGTCACTTTTATCAACTCCTAATTTCTCGGAAATATTTGATACAATTTCAGCTTTTGTCATCCTTAAACTCTTCTGTGGTTGTAAATTTTAGGTTCGCAAATATATTAATTTAATTCGAACCAGATGAGCCACTTATGCAATCATGTGCGCTTTTGCGTGTATTTTTGTCTGGATGAACAATTTTGGCATACAATTACTAAAATGGTACGACGAGAATAAGCGGGATTTGCCGTGGAGACAAACAAAAAACCCATACACCGTTTGGCTTTCCGAAATCATTCTTCAACAGACACGCGTTGACCAAGGTATTCCTTATTTTTTACGTTTCGTAGAGCAGTATCCTAACGTTGTAGCTTTGGCAAAAGCACATGAAGATGAGGTGCTCAAATTGTGGCAGGGATTGGGTTATTATGCTCGTGCGCGAAACATGCTGAAGGCAGCAAAAATAGTTGCATTTCAATTGGGCGGTACCTTTCCTACTACATACAAAGAACTGTGTCAACTTCCAGGTATTGGCCCATACACAGCTAGTGCTATTGCCTCCATTTGCTATAACGAAGCAACGGCAGTTGTGGATGGCAATGTTTATCGGGTTTTGGCTCGCTTTTTTGATATAGATCTGCCTATAAACCAGCCCAAAGGAATAAAGGGATTTCAACAATTAGCCCAGTCATTAATTATTTCTAATGAGCCAGGCACATATAACCAGGCGCTTATGGAATTTGGTGCCCTTCAGTGCACCCCTAAAAACCCCAATTGCTTGCGTTGTCCACTTAATGATCGTTGTTTGGCTTTTGCCAATAACACCATTGAAATGCGCCCCATTAAAATTAAGGCAAAGCCAGCCCGTGCACGCTTTTTTCACTATTTGATTCCCATCGATAAAAATCAAAAGACCCTGCTCAATCAAAGAACAACAGCCGATATTTGGCAAGGGCTGTATGAGTTTCCCTTAATTGAAGCCACACATACCTTGAGCGAACAGGAGCTCAAGGCACACCACGACTTGCCTGCTTGGGCGCAGGATGCCAATTGGACACTTTTCAATCAAGAAGCGGTCGTACATCGGCTATCACACCAAGTGATTAATGCCTATTTTTGGATTGTTGATGACATGGATGAAACGATGCCACACAGTTGGGATTTTGTACACAGTCGTGGCGTTTCTCGACTTGTAGAACGCTTTTTGCACAAGTTCAAACGATAATGTACATTTGAGGTATATTATTTATCATGAGCGGAACATTAAACAAAGTTATGCTGATCGGCCACCTTGGCGATAGCGTAAAAGTAACCTACTTCGAAGGTGGAAATTGCATAGGAAGATTTCCAATAGCTACCAACGAAACCTATACCAGCAAACAAACAGGCGAAAAAGTAACCAATACTGAATGGCATAATGTCGTGGTTCGAAATAAAGCGGCTGAAATTTGTGAAAAATACCTTACCAAAGGCGATCGAGTTTATGTGGAAGGACGTATCAAAACACGCAAATGGCAAGGCGAGGACGGTAAAGACCGCTATACCACAGAAATCCATGTTGACGACTTTACCTTTTTGACACAGCGTGCTGGAGACTCAACGGAATCTGCTGCTTCGGCACAGCAGCCATCAGACCAGCATACCCCACAACAGCCTACGCAAGCAAGCGCACCTTCTAGTGATGATGATTTGCCCTTTTAAGGTTTAGTACTTGGAAATAGCCCATTTGGTTTTTAGCGTTGTAACGATGGAAACAGCCAAAATAGTGTTGTTGCTTTTATTACTCTTGTGTTCAGCTTTGGTTTCCGGCTCTGAGGTTGCTTTTTTTTCGCTTTCCTCTACTTATATCAAAACGACCACTGCGGCATCAAGTAAATCTGTACGCATTATTGCCCACTTGCGTAAGAACCCGCGAAGGCTGCTGGCGATTATTTTGTTGCTCAACAACCTAATAAACATTGCTACTGTTTTGGTATTCGCCACCTTGATTCCACAGCTTTTTGAGGCTATTGAACAGGCTTGGGTTAAATTTTCACTTGAAGTTGGTTTAATTACCCTTATTGTTCTTTTGTTTGGCGAGATTCTACCCAAAGTTTATGCCAACAAAAACCCAGAAGGCTTTGCCAAACTTATGGCACTTCCGATTTATTTTTTGGATCAATATGTGTTTTTTGCATTCACATACCCCATGAGCTATATTACCTATGCACTACAAAAGCGGTTGGGCAAAACCACCTCAAATATTTCGGTTGATCATTTGTCGCAAGCGTTGGAGCTAACCGACGACTCCGAAACGACCAAAGACGAACAAAAAATCTTAAAGGGAATAGTAACTTTTGGCAATACAGACACCAAGCAAGTCATGTGTCCTCGCATTGATCTGTTTGCCGTCGATCAAAAAACAAACTTTTCCCAACTCATTGCGCAAGTTGTCAAAATGGGGTTTTCTCGAGTGCCCGTGTACAGTGAAACAATTGACAACATAGTTGGGGTGTTGTATGTTAAAGATTTGTTGCCCCACTTGGACAAGAAAAATTTTGAATGGAACCAGTTATTGCGGGAACCTTACTTTGTTCCTGAAAACAAAAAATTAGACGACCTATTGCAGGAATTTCAGGCCAAGCGGATACACTTGGCGGTCGTTGTTGACGAATATGGTGGCACTTCAGGCGTCGTCTCTTTAGAAGATGTTATTGAACAGATTGTTGGCGATATCAGTGATGAATTTGACGAAACGGATGTTAGCTATTCAAAGCTAAATGAAACCACCTATGTCTTTGAGGGCAAAACATCCTTGCAAGACTTTTATCATGTGCTTCGACTTTCAAATGCGAAGGATTTTGAACAACATAAGGGCGAGTCCGAAACGATTGCTGGTTTTGTTTTAGAACAGTTGGGGTCTTTTCCCAAAGTGAATACAACTATGCGCTTTAAAAATGTCTCTTTTACTGTGGAAGCTGTTGACCGAAAGCGTATCAAACAATTAAAAGTAGAGCTTTTATGAGGTTTCGTTGGCTTTCTTTTTTGGTATTGTTAGTCGGTTGTCAGCAAACAATACCCAAGCCAAAGGCGCAGCTGGCTCTGTCGTATCCTTTGCCACAATACGACCTGGTTGAAACCGACTGTCCATATTCGTTTAGCTACAATCAGTTCGCCACACCAAAACAACTGTCGCTTTGCGGTATGATATTGGAATATTCTTCGATGAAAGCAAAGCTATACATCACCTATTTTGATTTAAACAAAGCGTCTATGGACACCCTGTTCCTAGACTTTGAAAAACGCTTAGAACTCTTTGGAAAAAATGCCAGTCGCTATGACGAAAGTGCTTATGAAAACAAGGAAAATAACGTTATTGGCAGCTACATTACGTTAATTGGAGATGCACCAGCCAACCTGCATTTTTTCGGCACAGATGCCAAAAAACATTTTATAACGGGTTCTTTGCTTTTTGAGACTGCCCCAAATTATGATTCCTTGGCACCAGCAATAGCCTATGTCCAACAAGATGTTCGCAAGCTCTTGGAATCACTAAAGTGGGATTAAACCTTTTCCTCCTTTTTGGCGCAACATGCTTTTTTACAGTCTTTAGCGCACGCCTTTTTATCCATGCCTTTTTTGCAATTTTCTTTCGTACAGGACTTATCGCATGTATGTTTTTCTTTGCAACAAGGTTTATCACAGTCTTTTGGGCATTGCTTACCTTCTTTCATGTAATTATAAGGGGCAGAAGTTGTTGCTTCGCCTACTTTATAGTCAGCACCTAAGGCTTCAATGGTTGTACGGATATTTTCAAAAGAGGTTGCAGACGGGTCAAACGAAACATGGGCTGTTTCGGATTCAAAATCCACTTTAGAGGCAGTAACACCATCAGCGGCTGCAATTTTCTTCTCGATACGCGCAGCACATCCAACTGCACACGTCATTCCTTTAATTGGAAAAGATATGTGCGCTAAGTCAGCGGATGATTCTACGGCGTTTTCTTCGTTGTGTGCAACGGATTTTTTTTCTGGCTTTGCAGTTGTTGTACATCCGACAATAAGTAAAATCAAAAGGGTGTGGATATGGGTTTTCATGGTATTAAGTTTTCATCAAAAATAACAATTAATTGCTATTTGTCATTGAATTTCACCAGATTTGTATGCGATGCGGCTGATACCTCAAAATAAGTGGATTTACCTTTTTTTGCTCTCCATCATTTGGGGAAGCTCCTATATTCTTATTAAACGCGGACTCGTCGGACTATCACCTATTGAGCTGGGTAGCCTTCGCATTGTATTCAGTACCATTTTTTTGTTGTTGATGGGATACAATACGCTAAAAGGACTTTCCAAAAATCAATGGAAATGGCTCATCATTACGGGTTTTTTGGGTACTTTTTTTCCCTCTTTTTTGTTTGCTTTTGCCCAGCAGTATATCGACTCGGCAGTAGCTGCGATTACCAACTCGCTAACGCCTATTTTTACCCTGCTTATTGGGGTGTTTTTCTTTGCCAATAAAATACTTGCCAAACAATATTCTGGTGTCTTGTTGGGTTTTTTGGGTTCTTTAGGATTGATTTTTGGGGGAAATGAAATAAGTGCAGCGCAACCCTACCAATATGTGCTCTTGATTATGTGCGCTTCTATGTGCTATGCGGTCAATATCTTTTTTTTAAAAGAAAAATTAGCTGATGTGTCTCCTATAGCAATGACCTTGGGAAATTTTATCGCGATACTTCCGCCAGCTCTTGTTTTATTGCTTTTTTCAGATGTTTTTTCCGCACAAAAACTTCAGGATCACGAAGTGCTTACAAGCTTATTTTATATTGCTGTTTTGTCCTTTTTTGGAACAGCAATCGCCAAGGTCATGTTCAATCGATTCGTAAAAATCGCATCTGCTGTTTTTGCCTCTTCTGTAACCTATACATTGCCAATTGTCGCCCTGTTTTGGGGAACAATCGATGGCGAACAAATCAATGTTGTTCAGCTTATTTCTGCGGGTGTTATTTTACTCGGTGTTTCGCTGGCGCATAAGCCAGCGAAACACAAGTAAATCGATTATTCTGGATTAACGACTACACTTTCGAGTGAAAGTGTAATGTCTTGTCCGCCAAGGTTAAAACTTTTCTTACTCGGTACCATTAATCCTGACTGCTCCGTATAGTCGGAATAATCCGTAGTATTCGTTTGCATTTGACCACCAAAATTAACCATGCTTGATTCCCTAAGTTTTAATCCAGAGTCCACGCCGTAGTAAAATGTGTAACTAACGCCAACGCCAGGAACTTTTAGCACATATGCATTTTCGCCATTTACCTCATCAATTCCCTCAAGGCTTAGTTCCTCGCTGTTGAGTAATGCCATTTCGGGTAAGGCTCCTAATGTTTTTTTAAGATCATCAAAAATATCTTTTGGCATATCCATTTGATTGGGCCCTTGCTTCATGTACGCACCTTCTTGAGTAACTACACTGGTCATCATGGCATTGCCACCCATCGAAATGACCTGCTTCTGCTCTTGGGCTGAATTGGTTTCTTCTACCTCAATAACATTTTGCCTAAAACTTCCCGTATATGTCAGGCTTAATTTGTTTAAATCCGCAAGTGCATGCGCACCAATTTTTTCAAGATAGGTGGTCAACACATCCTTTGCGGTTACACCATCGGCTACGGCTGCTTTTTGTGGACGCTCAATAGCAATCCCATATTTGTCGTAATAGTTTACCGACAGCTTGGCTCCGTTAAAGACAACCTGTTCCAAGTTGTCCAAAACGTCCACGCCTTTACCCGTAACAATCACACGTGCTTGATCAACATTAAAGTATTTTTGAGCAACACGCTGAACGTCTTCTGCCGTTACCGCATTGATGTTGTCTAAATAGTTTTTGTAAAAATCTTGATCCAAATCTTCGGTAGCAATTTCTAAGGCAAACTGCGCAATAGTGGCAGGATTTTCTAATGAGCGTACAAAGCTTCCCACGTATTTAGCTTTAGCTTTTTTCAATTCACTATCCGAAACCAAATCGGTGCGCATACGCTTGATTTCACTGAGTAATTCCACGACTGCGCTATCGGTAACTTCGTTGCGAACGCTAGCACTAGCTCTAAATCTAGTAGCTGTGCGTTTGTTGTTTCCAATACTTGAGTACGATCCGTAAGTGTAGCCCTTGTCTTCACGAAGATTTAAAAACAGGCGTGCTTCGCCGCCACCGCCTAAAATGGAATTGGCCATCAACACAGGAAAATAATCGGAATCCTTTTTTGCTAGATGTGCTGTGCTTTGCACCACAACTTCAGACTGTACCGCATTGGGCATGTTCACAAAGTCAATTTGTGTCTGCATCACGTTGTTAACCTCTGGAAGTGGGCTAACCGCAACAGGAGCTGCTTTCCATTTTTTAAACTGTTTTTTGACCAACTTTTCTACAGTAGCAGCATCGATATCGCCAACAACTACCAAATAGGCATTGTTTGGCTTGAAACGGGTAGTGTAAAAATGCGCCACGTCTTCGAGCTTGACGTTATTGACCGTTCCTTGCGTGATATACTCGCCATAAGGATGATCGCCACCATACGCCAAAAGGGCTTCTACACGTCGTGCGGCAGAAGTCACATTTTTCTCATCTGCTTTTAATCCATCAAGTAACAAGTCGCGCTCTTTGACAAATTCTTCCTCGGTAAAATTTGGATTTAAGGCAGCATCCGCCATCATCTCAAAAACGCGTGGGAAATAGCGTGTAAGCGACTGCGCAAAAGCACCCGAAGAACTGACACGAATGTTGGCTCCCATAAAGTCAACTTCGTCATAGAACTCTTCTTTTGCTATATTTTTGGAGCCTTTTCCCAACAAGCTGTTGGTGAGTTCGCCCATTCCAGCTTTTATACCTTCCAAAATTGGTGGGTTATCAAGGGATAAACTTGCGCTTATTTGGGGTAATTTTCGATTTTCTACTACCATTACCCTTAGCCCATTCTTGAGTTTAAATTGGTGCGGTTCGTTAATTTGTATGCTAGGCGCAGGTCCTGGTTTTGGCTGCTGGCTTCGGTCGATTTGTGCAATAGCCGAAACCGCCAATAATGAAATGAATAATACAAGTAATTTTTTCATG
>JAURDG010000027.1 GCA_030828025.1 Flavobacteriaceae bacterium
CAGACGCCCTTCCTAAAGACATTCGCTGGCACATGATTGGACATTTGCAGCGCAATAAAGTGAAATACATTGCACCCTTTGTACACCTTATTCATGGAGTGGATAGCGAACGACTCCTCAACGAAATAAACAAACAAGCAGCAAAAAACAACAGAATCATAGATGTGCTCATACAGCTGCATATCGCTGAAGAAAGCAGCAAATTCGGATTTTCTTTTGAGGAAGCAGAGGAGTTGCTTAGGCGAACAGCAGGTTTTCCGCATGTAAATATCCTTGGATTTATGGGTATGGCTACATTTACAAAGAATAAAACTCAAGTACAACGAGAGTTTGAGGGTTTGGCCGCCTTTTATCACAAATGGAAAGCTGAAAAATCATTTGGCGTGCTATCGATGGGAATGAGCGATGATTATCCAATAGCTATTGAAGCTGGAAGCACGATGATCCGTGTAGGAAGTCGTATTTTTGGCAGTAGAAATTAATGTATGTACGCTGTTGTTGATGTAGAAACTACTGGAGGAAAGTACAATGAGGAAGGAATAACCGAAATTGCCATCTTTAAATTTGACGGCACCAAAATAGTTGACCAATTCATTAGCCTCATAAATCCAGAACGTCCCATCCAGCCTTTTGTGGTGCAGCTGACGGGCATAAACGAAAATATGCTGCGCAATGCCCCCAAGTTCTACGAAGTTGCCAAGCGTATTATCGAAATTACTGAAGACTGCACGTTTGTAGCCCACAATGCTAGCTTTGATTATCGTATGATGTGTACGGAATTCAACAGATTGGGATATACTTATGTACGACCAACGCTTTGTACGGTAGTATTATCAAAAAAACTTATGCCCGAACATACATCCTATAAACTTGGAACTTTAGTCCGCTCGTTGGGTATTCCACTAAGCGACAGACATCGGGCTGCTGGAGATGCACGTGCGACGGTTAAGCTGCTCCAATTGCTGTTGGACAAAGATGTCGGCAAGCAAATTGTCAAAGAGGTGTTGCGCTCCAAAGAGCAAGATCAAGAAACACGAAAATTTTTACACCTTGTTGACCAAGTGAAGAGCGCTACAGGGGTTTATTATCTGCACAACCAAAAAGGAGATGTGATTTACATCGGCAAGAGCACCAATATGCGCAAGCGTGTGAACCAACATTTTACAGGAAAAAGCCGCAAATCCTTAAAGTTGCAGCTGGAAACACATTCGGTGAGTGTCGAAGAAACCGGAAGTGAATTGGTTGCCTTACTAAAAGAAATGGATGAAATACGGCTCCATAAACCCAAACACAACAGGGTACACAAACATGACCGCATTCGTTTTGGGCTAGAAGAAGGAATGAATGCTGCTGGCTATCGATTTTTACGTATTGTACATGCGCAAGACGATGGAACGTATATTACTACCTTTAAAAATTTACCCAATGCACGAAAAACACTCTACTTTTATGCTCAAAAGTACACGCTGTGCCTTAAGCTCGTTGGCTTGGAATCGTTAAAAACAGCCTGCTCCAATAAGCAGCTTAATACATGTCTTGGTGCTTGCGTAGAACAAGAGCCTGTTGCGCAGTATAATCAACGTGTGCAACAATGCATTGATGGGTTAAGTTTTCCAGCGCCTAATTTGTTGCTAATCGATAAAGGTCGGGTGCATGATGAGCGAAGTATTATATTAATACAAAATAATGATTATAAGGGATTTGGATATGTTCATCTAAACTATCAAATCAATAATATTGATGTAGTGCAAAACATCATTACACCCATGAAAAATTCACGTGCTGCCCGCCACATCATGCAACAATTTATCCGAAAAAATAAGGTCAAAAAAATCATCAACTTAGATGAGCAAGCCTAAGTTAATTACTGTTTCTGGGCCAACCGCCATTGGCAAAACAGCTTTTGCCGTTTCGCTAGCAAAGCGACTGGGCTGTTCCGTCCTGTCTAGCGACGCACGGCAATGCTTTAAAGAGTTGAAAATTGGTACCGCTGTTCCAGATACCCCTGAATTAGAAGGTGTTCCGCATTACTTGTTGCAACACAAAAGTATCCATGATGTTTATTCCGTTGGGGATTTTGAAAAAGAAGCACTACAGTTGCTTGCGACACTTTTCCAAAAGCAGCGGGTAGCCGTCCTTGTAGGTGGCTCTAACCTATATACAGATGCCGTTGTGCATGGATTAGATCATTTTCCAGAAGTACCAAAAAAGGTAAGCAATCTATGGAAAGAAGCCTTAGAATCAAAGGGATTGCGTTATTTGCAAGAAGAATTAGCACGTCTAGACCCCGCATATTTTGCACAAGTTGACATCCAAAATCATGTGCGGCTCATAAGAGCACTTAGTGTATGCACAGCAACAGGCGTTCCCTACTCCTCTTTTTTAGGAAAGCAACGAGAAGAACGCCCTTTTGAGGTCACTTCCATTGAATTGACTATGACTCGAGAACAGCTTTATCAGCGCATAAACGCACGAGTTGACCGAATGATTGAAGCAGGATTATTGGAAGAAGTAAGGTCGCTTTTGCCGCATAAAGAGCTAAATGCGCTGCAAACGGTTGGTTACAAAGAGCTTTTTCCTTTTTTAGAAGGACAAGCATCTCTTGAAGATTGCATAACGGAAATCAAAAAAAACACGAGGCGGTTTGCCAAAAGACAGCTTACATGGCTACGGAATCATCCCTGTATGCATCAAATTTCCTACGACACCAAAGTCGATGCAGCACTATTGACCCAATTGGGCCTTGAAGAATTTATCTAGGTTTTGTTGCATTCGGGTTGCCACGTCAGACACATCCGCTTTTATAAACTGTTTGCCTGTAATATGTTCATAAAGCTCGATGTAACGCTCCGAAACCGATTGAATATAAGCATCCGACATATGAGGCAATTGCTGCCCTTCTTTACCTTGAAATCCATGATCGATGAGCCAACGGCGCACAAACTCTTTGGAAAGCTGCCGTTGTGATTCTCCCTTTTTTTGTCGTTCGGCGTAACCGTCTGCATAAAAATACCTTGATGAGTCTGGCGTGTGAATTTCATCGATTAAAACAATCGTACCTTCGTTATCCACACCAAATTCGTATTTAGTATCCACCAATATCAACCCTTGTTTGGCAGCTAATGCAGTACCACGTGCAAATAATGCTCGGGTGTAGTCTGCAAGTTTGTCATAGATTTCTTGTGAAACTATTCCTCTAGACACAAGGTCTGCTGGCGAAATATCTTCGTCGTGTTCACCTTGCTCTGCTTTTGTAGCAGGTGTGATAATCGGCTCTGGAAAAGCATCATTTTCACGCATACCTTCGGGCATGGGCGCACCACAAAGCAAGCGTTTTCCCGATTTGTATTCTCGTGCAGCATGACCCGCTAAGTATCCACGAATGACCATCTCGACCTTTAAGGGCGTACAAGCCTTGCCTACAGCGATATTTGGGTCTGGACTAGCCAAAAGCCAATTAGGTACAATATCTGAAGTCGCTTCCAACATATGCCTTGCAATCTGGTTTAAAATCTGCCCTTTGTACGGAATTCCTTTGGGCATTACCACGTCGAAAGCAGAAAGTCGATCTGTCGCCACCATGACTAGCAAGTCATTATCCAAGGTATAAACCTCTCGAACTTTGCCAACATATTTGTTTTTACAGCCGCTCAGCTGTAAATCGGATTGCATGATTGTTTGCATAATTCAGTTCTTTACGGATGCTCTGTTTGTTTGTAGGCATCGATTACTTTTTTCACCAAATGATGGCGAATTACATCCTTATCATCAAGGTAAACCAAGCCAATTCCATTAACGTTCCCCAAAATCAGTATGGCTTCTTTTAACCCAGATATAACCCTACGTGGTAAATCGATTTGCCCCGGATCACCCGTAATCATAAACTTGGCGTTTTTACCCATTCGGGTTAAAAACATCTTCATTTGATTGTGCGTGGTATTTTGCGCTTCGTCCAAAATCACAAAAGCGTTATCTAATGTTCGTCCGCGCATAAATGCCATAGGCGCAATTTGAATGATACCTGTTTCGATGTAGTGATCCAATTTTTCAGCAGGAATCATATCCCGAAGAGCATCGTAAAGCGGCTGCATGTATGGGTCTAATTTTTCTTTTAAATCACCAGGTAAAAATCCAAGATTTTCTCCAGCTTCTACGGCTGGTCTGGTCAGGATTATCCGTTTGACTTGCTTTGTTTTTAATGCTTTAACAGCCAAGGCAACTCCCGTGTAGGTCTTTCCTGTCCCAGCAGGGCCAACGGCAAAAACCATATCGTTTACCGCCATAGACGCTACAAGTTTGGCCTGGTTGAACGTTTGCGCTTTGATTATTTTACCGCCAACGCCATGCAAAATAACTTTGTTGTCTTCGGGGTCTAAACCGAAGTTATCATCTTGGTCGCTCTCGAGGATTTGCTGCACTGTTTCAGCTTCAAGGGTGTTAAATTTTCCATAATGCATGACCAATCGGTCAACTTGCTTTTCAAAAACTTCGAGCAGTTCCTCCTCACCAAATGCGGTGATTTTATTTCCGCGAACTACGATTTTAATTTTTGGAAAATGTTTTTTTAATAGGGCAACATTTTTGCTGTTTTTTCCGCCGTAAAACTCTGTTGGATTAACCTCAGCAAGCTCGATAGTAATTTCGTTCAAATGCGTGCGTTTAGATATTAGTTCTTCGTGGTTATGTTTTTGATAACTTTGCATTCAAAATTAAGCAATTTTTGGATTGTTCGTTTAGGTTTAGTTTATAAGTTACATGCCAATAATCACACTCACCACCGATTTCGGATTGCAAGATGCTTATGTAGCATCGTTAAAGGCTGGACTCTACCAACAACTAGACCAACCCACCATCGTAGATGTGGCACATCTAATCGATCCGTTTCATATAGGTCAAGCGGCCTATGTTGTTCGGTCTGTTTATCGAGATTTTCCACAAGGAAGCATTCATTTTGTTGGGGTTGACTTTAACGAAACCCCCGAGCAAGACCTTTTGGTAGCCGAGCTAAATGAGCATTTTTTTGTTTGTGCTGATAATGGCTTTTTAACCCTACTTGAACCCGAGCTAAAGCCAACCCAATGCGTCAAACTTACACTTCCACAAAAGGTTGTGCAGCAAAAAGGAATAGAAGCCATTGCCCATTTGGCGCGTGGCGGTGCCCTAAGCCTTATTGGAACGCCAGTTCAAAAATTAAAGCAACGCACACAGCATGCGCCACGAGTGAATCCACAAAAGACTGAAATCCAAGGGCATGTATTGCATATTGACCGCTTTGGAAATGTCATCACAAACATCAGTAAAAAACTTTTTATACAGACGGCACAACAACGCAAATTTGTAATTCATGCACGCAACCACCGCTTCGAGCAGGTCTTTGATGCCTATCATGACGCCATTCGGTTTGATGTGCCAAAAGAAAAACGCGAAGAAGCCGGCAAAAAATTAGCACTGTTTAACCAGCAAGGCTATCTAGAACTGGCCATTTACAAAGGAAACCCTAAATATGGTGGCGGTGCAAGCAGCCTTTTTGGGTTAGCTTACCTAGACCCTATTCGCATAGCGTTCATAAGTGAGGCTTAGCTGTTGATAAATTTGTTTTAGGATGGCGATTTGAAACAATATATTTGTACGAAACACCACCTTATGAAGTTTATTGTCTCAAGCACACAACTGCTCCGCCAACTACAAACCCTAAGCGGGGTTTTGAACAGCAGCAATACGCTGCCGATTTTAGATCACATTCTCTTCGAATTATCCCCTAAAGAATTACGAGTTACCGCCACGGATTTGGAAACCACCATCAGTGCTGTGCTACATGTTGAATCAACAGTAGAAGGTCGCCTTGCCGTACCAGCTCGACTCCTGCTGGACACTTTAAAAACTTTCCCCGAGCAGCCCTTGACTTTTTCCCAAGCAGATAACAATACCTTAGAAATCAGCTCTGATCAAGGAAAATATGCCTTGGCCTATGCCGATGCTGCTGAATTCCCTCAGGCCGTTGAAGTCACAGACGCATCGAGTATTCAGGTAGAAGGTGATCTGTTGGCAACAGCAATAAATAGCACCATTTTTGCTAGTGGAAACGATGATTTACGCCCTGTAATGAGCGGGGTGTTTTTTCAGTTGTCATCAACTGGTTTAACGTTTGTCGCCACAGATGCACACAAACTTGTTAAATACGCTAGAACTGATGTGGTCGCACCCGAAACCGCCGAGTTTATTATGCCCAAAAAGCCGTTAAACTTATTGAAATCGGTATTGCTGGGCAGTGAGTCGGCTGTTCAAATTGAGTACAACGAGAGCAATGTACAATTCAGTTTTGATGAAACCGTTATGGTTTGTCGCCTTATCGATGGAAAATATCCCAATTATGAGGCTGTTATCCCAAAAGAAAACCCAAATGTAATGTCCATCAATCGGGTTCAGTTCTTAAATACTGTGAAGCGAGTAAGCATATTTTCGAACAAAACAACGCATCAAATTCGGCTACGCATCGCTGGAGCAGAGCTTCACATTTCTGCTGAAGATATAGACTACAGCAACAAAGCTGAAGAACGTCTAAGCTGTTCTTATCAGGGCGACGACATGCAAATTGGCTTCAATGCACGTTTCCTTACGGAAATGCTGAATAACTTAAGTTCAGAAGAAATCCAATTGGAATTGTCCTTGCCCAACAGAGCTGGAATCATCACGCCAGCAGACGGCTTAGAAGAAGGCGAGCAAATCACCATGCTGGTCATGCCGGTGATGTTGAACCAATAATTATAATAGATAATCCGTACTGATAAAGTTCGACTTATTCGTATCCAACAACTCACGTAATATTTCTTTATTGCTGTCATTATCCTTTGTAGCAACAAAAGTCCGAATAGAAAACGAACGTAGCGCATCGTACACACTAAGTGTACTTACAGCAGAGTCTTTACGTCCAGTAAACGGGTAAACATCTGGTCCACGCTGGCAGGCACTATTTAAGTTTACACGACAAACCAAATTTGCTAGCGTATCGATCAGTGGACCTAATTTATCAACATTTTTACCAAACAAACTAACTTGTTGACCGTAAGTCGAAGTTGCCATATCATCTAGTGGCGTGTCGATGTCGGCAAACGATATTACTGGAATAACAGGTCCAAACTGTTCCTCTTCATACACCCGCATGTTGTGCGTAACAGGATACAACACAGCTGGGAAAATATAATTGTCGGAATGCGTTCCGCCTTTTTCATTCAACACCTTTGCCCCTTTTTCTAGCGCATCATCTATAAGTTCCTGTATATAAGCTGGCTTATTGGGTTCTGGAAGCGGTGTCAAAAGCGTATTTTCCCAAGGCATACCAAATTTTTGGGCATCTACTGCTTTTGTGAATTTTTCCAAAAATACATCCTTGATGTCCTCATGCACATAAAGAATTTTTAATGCGGTACAACGTTGCCCATTAAAGGACAAGGTGCCAGAAATACATTCTTTTACGGTTTCATCTAAATCCGCATCTGGTAAAATAATCGCTGGATTTTTGGCTTCAAGGCCAAGCACCAAACGTAATCTGTTCTTTTTTGGATGTAAGTCCTGCAAGGAAAGTGCTGAAGAACTATGCCCAATGAGCGCAAGCACATCGACCAAACCTGTTTTCATAATGGGTGCGGCAACTGTCCGACCACGACCAAAAACTATATTAACAACACCAGGAGGAAAACTTTCCTTAAAGGCCTTTAATAGTGGTGCAATAAGTAATACACCGTGCTTTGCTGGCTTAAAAATCGCTGTGTTTCCCATAATGATGGCGGGAATAAGCAAGGCAAAAGTTTCGTTTAGTGGGTAATTGTAAGGTCCTAAACACAAGACGACACCAATCGGGCCTCGCCGAATATGGGCAAACACACCTCCATGATTATGAAATTTAGCACTCTCGCGGTCGATGTTTTTGTACTCATTGATGGTATCATAAATATACTCAACCGTACGGTCAAATTCTTTTTCAGAATCTTGAAGATTTTTGCCTATTTCCCACATCAACAACTTAACAATTTCGTTGCGCTGTAGCTGCATCAGTTCGACAAAACGCTTCATGCAAGCGATACGATCGGCGACTTTCATGGTAGGCCACAAGCCTTTTCCTTTATCAAATGCAGCAGTAGCTGCATCTAAGGCTTTAAGTGCATGCGCCTCATCCATATCTGGCACTGAACCAATAAGTGTGGGTGCAAGTTCACCCTTCTCGTTTGGTCTACGAATGGAAGAAAACACCTGGGCTGTAGGACCATCCCAAAGGGTTAGGTCGCCTTCAATTAAAAAACTATTGTGATGAATGGGTTTGTCTAGTGCAAACGCTGTTGGAATACTCATATTTTACATTTCATAGCCTTACAAAGCTATATCAAAAATTGGAATAAATCGGGTTTGTTATTTAAATAGTCCCCAAAAAAGCCCTTTTCTTTCATTCTTTTAACCAGTGGCTCAAAGTCAGCTGTTGATTTTAGTTGGATGCCAACTACTGCAGGTCCTTGAGCTCGAGCGCTCTTTTTGGAGTATTCAAAAAATGTAATATCATCGGATGGGCCCAATATTTCCTGAACAAATTCTTTTAGCGCACCAGCACGCTGTGGAAACCGCACGATGAAGTAATGCTTTAGTTCGCTATAGAGCAAAGCACGCTCTTTAATCTCCGCCATTCGGGTAATATCGTTATTGCCGCCACATATAAGGCTAACCACATTTTTCCCTTTTATTTTTGTCGATAACTGCTGTAATGCAGCGGTTGACATGGCACCAGCTGGCTCAACAACAATTGCATCTTTGGTGTACATATCCAAGATTGTTTGGCAGATTTGTCCTTCGTTTATCAACAGGATATCATCCATATATTGGGAACAATAGTCAAAGCTGTACTCGCCTATACTTTTGACGGCTGCACCATCTACAAAAACATCAATTTCGTCCAAAACGATACGCTGCTTTTGTTTGAGCGATTCGTACATACTGGGCGCACCGACAGGTTCAACACCAATAATCTTGGTGTCTGGCGATTCTTGTTTAAAGACATTAATCACACCAGAAATAAGACCACCACCGCCAACCGGCACGATGATGTAATCAATGGGAAAGTCAGCTTGCGCTAGGATTTCTTTCGCCATAGTAGCTTGACCTGCGATGACTACGGGGTCGTCAAAAGGGTGTATAAATGTTTTACCCGATTCGGTGGCATATTTGTTTGCCGCTGCATAGCAATCATCATAGGTGTCACCTATAAGCTCAATGCTGATATGATCGCCTCCAAACATAGCCACTTGATCTACTTTTTGTTGTGGCGTTGGAACTGGCATAAAAATAGTCCCATGTATGTTGTGGTAGCTACAGGAATAAGCAACACCTTGCGCATGATTTCCAGCACTTGAACAAACTACGCCTTTGGATTTTTCGGCATCATCTAACTGTGATATTTTATTAAATGCACCGCGAATTTTAAACGAACGAACAGCTTGTAAGTCCTCTCGTTTGACCCAAATATTGGCATCGTAAATTTGGCTCAAACGATCGTGCTTGTGAAAAGCTGTAGGCACGACAGCCTGTGCCACACGTTTTTGTGCCGCCTCAATCAACGATAAATCCAACAAATCGCGCATTTATACAATTCGCTTCATGGCAGTCATGGATGCACGTAAGGTCTTTCCAATACGCTCTACAGGATGGTTTCGAATTTGATCGTTTACCGCAATCAAGGCCTGGTTATCTACACCATTGCTTTCGGCTCCATAAACAGTACCGATAACCGAAGTGTCAACAGTCTTCATAAACGAAGACAACAAAGGCTTGCACGCATGGTCAAAAAGGTAACATCCGTATTCAGCAGTGTCTGAAATCACACGATTCATTTCATATAGTTTTTTACGTGCAATGGTATTGGCAATCAGCGGCGTTTCGTGTAAAGACTCGTAATATGCCGATGCATCTTTAATCCCTGCAGCTACCATAGTATCAAAAGCTAGCTCTACACCAGCACGAACAAAAGCGACCATTAAAACACCCTTATCAAAATAGGTTTGCTCGTCAATATCGTCGGCTGTTGGTGTTGTTTTTTCAAAAGCTGTTTCGGCAGTAGCAGCACGCCATGTAAGTAGATTTACATCGTCATTTGCCCAATCTTCCATCATTGTTTTAGAAAAGTGGCCAGACATAATATCATCCATATGCTTGTTAAACAATGGCTGCATGATTTCCTTTAACTGCTCCGAAAGTTCAAAGGCTTTCATTTTTGCTGGATTGGACAATCGATCCATCATGTTGGTTACGCCTCCATGCTTCAGGGCTTCGGTAATGGTTTCCCATCCATATTGAATCAATTTGGCGGCATAACTAGGATCAATTCCTTCAGCGACCATTTTGTCAAAACAAAGTATAGAACCTGTTTGCAGGACACCACACAAAATGGTTTGTTCGCCCATCAAGTCAGACTTAACTTCGGCAACAAAAGACGACTGAAGCACACCTGCTCTGTGACCACCAGTACCCACACAATAGGCTTTTGCTTGTGCCCAGCCTTTGCCTTCGGGGTCATTGTCTTCGTGTACGGCAATCAGCGTTGGTACGCCAAAGTCACGCAAATATTCTTCGCGTACTTCAGAACCTGGACTTTTTGGCGCTACCATAATTACGGTTAAATCTTCTCTGATTTGCATACCTTCTTCAACGATATTAAAGCCATGAGAATACGATAAAGTTGCGCCTTTTTTCATCAAGGGCATAACCGCCTTGACCACAGGTGTATGGTTTTTGTCTGGGGTCAAGTTGATGACTAAATCTGCTGATGGAATCATATCTTCATAAGTACCGACAGCAAAGCCATTAGATGTGGCATTAACGTAGGAAGCACGTTTTTGCTCGATGGCACCAGCACGAAGTGCGTAGGCAACATCCAACCCTGAATCGCGCATGTTGAGCCCTTGGTTTAACCCTTGTGCCCCACAACCAACAATGACAATTTTCTTTCCTTTTAATGCAGCAACGCCATCAGAAAATTCAGCAGCGTCCATAAAACGGCATTGTGATAGTTGATGCAATTGATCGCGAAGAGGTAGTGTGTTGAAATAGTTACTCATGTGTTAAATTTTAGTCGTTGAGTTTTGTTAATAATGATTTGATATTCATAGGTGATTTAGTCACGGAAATTCTTCCTGAGCGCACAAACTGCAGTAAGCCGTATGGTGCTAAATCGTTGTATAATTTTTCTGTTTCGTGACGAAATCCTGTCTTTTCGATTACAAAAAATTCTTTGTTAACTGTCACAATATTGGCGTGACTGTCTTTGATAATATTCTGAATATGTCGCTCTTCAAAAAGTGATTTTGAAGCCACTTTGTACAGCGCAGACTCTAAAAA
>JAURDG010000035.1 GCA_030828025.1 Flavobacteriaceae bacterium
GGTTCAGCCTGTTTATGATTTGTATCGATCAAATGAAGAAATAGCCAGTTTGATTAATCAAATAAAAAATCAAACCCCATGAAGCAATTAGAACAAAAATTAAACCGTGCCTTAGAAGTCATGCTCGTCATCATTTTAGGTGTAATGGTGCTTAATGTAAGTTGGCAAGTTTTTTCTAGGTATGTATTGGCAGACCCGAGTTCTTTTACAGATGAGTTGGCGCGTTATCTTATGATTTGGTTGGGTGTAATTGGAACGGCTTATGTTTCTGGAAAACGCTTGCATGTAGCGATTGATATTCTGCCTGATCAATTGACGCCCAAGCGTCAACAGCGTTTAAAAAATATCATATATGTTATCATTGCTATTTTTGCGACCTTAATTTTTATCGTTGGTGGTTCTCGACTCGTTTACTTGAGCTACATATTAGGTCAAAAATCAGCTGCCTTGCAAATACCCATTTTTATCGTTTATCTATGTATTCCGATAAGTGGTTTTTGTATCGTTTTCTTTAAGTGGTGTGATGTACTAAAAAACAAATCATAATGGATATATTTTCGATTGGTGTACTCGTATTTAGTTTTTTACTTCTGCTTTCAATAGGCACCCCAGTAGCATGGAGCATTATTATTTCTTCCGTCTTTACGCTGCTTGTTAGTGTTCCCTTTTCCCCAGCATTGACCACTATCGCACAGCGAATGGCCACTGGCCTAGATAGCTTTTCATTGCTGGCAATTCCGTTTTTTATTTTATCAGGTGAGCTAATGAATCGAGGTGGAGTGGCGCACCGTTTGGTTGCCTTTGCAAAGGCTTTAGTTGGATTTTTACCTGGTGGATTAGCACTCATCAATATTATTTCTGCTATGCTCATGGGGTCAGTTGCTGGATCTGCTATGGCTTCTGCTTCTGCCATGGGTAGTATTTTGGGGCCAGAAATGGAAAAAGAAGGCTATTCAAAAGGCTTTGGTGTTGCAGTTAACATAACCTCAGCAACAACTGGTCTGGTTATCCCTCCAAGTAATATTTTAATTGTGTACTCTTTAGCAAGTGGAGGCGCTTCTATTGCTGCCTTGTTTCTAGCTGGTTATGTTCCTGGTATTATTACGGGTTTATTTCTGATGATTGTAGCATTGATTTGGGCAAAGAAAAAGAAATTTAAAACAGGAAAACCGGCACCGTTATCGCAAGTAGTAAGAACCTTTGTTCGGGCTTTCCCTAGTTTAATGTTGCTTGTTGTGGTTATTGGCGGAATAGTGTCTGGAATTTTTACAGCTACCGAGGCCTCTGCAATTGCTGTGGTTTATACATTGATTTTAGGCCTTATTTATAAAGAGATTTCTACGCGTAACATTGCTGATATTCTATTAAAAGCAGCAACCACTACTTCTATTGTCATGTTTTTAATTGGTGCATCTATGAGCATGTCGTGGGTATTGTCTTATGAAAATATTCCTGAATTTATTAGCAACGGTATCCTAGGTTTAAGCGATAACAAAATCATCATCCTTCTTCTTATTAATTTGACTCTATTATTTGTTGGTATTTTCATGGATATGACTCCTGCGGTATTAATTTTTACACCTATTTTCCTACCAATAGTCACAACGTTGGGTATTGACCCTGTACATTTTGGAATTATTATGATTTTAAATTTATGTATTGGACTTTGTACACCACCCGTTGGTAGTGTATTATTTGTTGGCGTGGGCGTTGCCAATACAACAATTCAAAAAGTATTAAAACCACTGATGCCCTTGTTTTTGGCAATGGTATTTGCCCTTTTGTTGGTGACCTATATTCCAGGGCTTTCACTTTGGTTGCCAAGCCTTTTTGACATTTAAAAAATCCATAAATTGAAACAACTTAACAAAACAACTCTAGATATTTCGAAAAATTACCCCGTCAAAGTACTTCAGTTTGGTGAAGGCAATTTTTTGCGTGCGTTTGTAGATTTTGCACTTGACACCCTAAATAAGGAAACCGATTTTAACGGTGCTGTAGCAGTGGTTCAACCCATAGAACATGGGCTTGTTCAACTTTTGAATGAGCAAGACGGTTTATATACCTTACTCCAAAAAGGAGTGTCAAACGGAACACTTGTAGAAAAGCAAGACGTGATATCTGTTATTGACCGATCTATTAATCCGTTTGCTGATTTCAAAGCCTTTCAGCAACTTGCCTTTTTAGATTCCTTAGCATTTGTTATTTCAAATACAACAGAAGCGGGTATTGCCTTTGACAAACATGATACATATGACGGAAATCCGTCTAAATCATTTCCAGGAAAACTGACGTACTTGCTCCACCAACGATACCTACATTTTGATGGTGATCTAAATAAAGGACTTACCATTATTCCATGTGAATTAATCAATCATAACGGGGATCAACTAAAAAAATGTATAGAACAATACTGTACCCTCTGGGGGTTGAGTGATGATTTTCTCTCATGGGTTCAAAAAGCAAATAGCTTTCACAACACCTTGGTTGATCGAATTGTCCCTGGATATCCAAAAAATGAAGCAGAACAATTAAATGCTGGTTTCGGATATGAGGACAAATTAATTGTAAGTGCTGAGGCTTTTTTCTTGTGGGTAATAGAAGGCGATGATGCATTAAAGCAAAAGCTGCCTTTTAACAAAACAAACCTAAACGTAAAGTTTGTTGATTCCATCCAACCTTACAGAAATCGTAAGGTACGCATCCTAAATGGCATCCATACCGCTATGGTTCCGTTTTGCTATTTACATGGGTTAAGAACAGTTAAAGAATCTATTGACGATTCAAGTACCGGAGCGTTTATCCAAAAAACGGTTTTTGAGGAAATTATTCCAAGTGTTGATATGGATAAAGCAGAACTTGAGGAATATGCAAACGAGGTTTTTGATCGATTCAGAAATCCATTTATCGTACATAAGTTGGAAAGTATTGCTTTAAATTCCATTTCAAAATTTAAAGTACGTGTCTTGCCTTCGATACTTTCTTTCTATGAAAAATTCGATAAACTTCCAAAACGATTATCGCTAGCTTTTGCGAGCTTACTTGTATTTTATCAGGGTAAATTTAACGGGGAAAATATGCCGTTGAATGATGATGATCAAGTCATCTCGTTCTTTACTAAAGCTTGGGAGGAAGAAAACCTGGAAAAAGCTGTAGAGATTATCCTATCAAACGAAGAAATTTGGGGACAAGATTTAACAACTATTAATGGCCTTCATGCGTTAATTTGTACATTTATTACAGACATTCAAGTATCAGGTGTTCAGGCTACATACACTAAATTATTTTAAAAGATTAACGTGAAAGCAAAAGTTATTCGTATTGACGCAAAAGATAATGTGGCTGTAGCATTGACGCCGCTTGCAAAAGGAGATGTAATTGATTTATCTGGCATTTCCTATGTCATTTTAGAGTCTATCAATGAAAAACATAAAGTTGCATTAGTGGACTTTAATCCCGGCGATGTTGTGCGTATGTACGGCTTTGAAGTTGGACGCGCTTCTAAACCCATTTCTAAAGGAGGTCTTTTGCATACAGAAAATGTAAAACACAGTAAGGGTAACGCCCAAATCAACAACTTGAATTATGAATGGTCTTCTCCTAATTTAGATTACTGGCAGTCCAAAACATTTTTGGGATATCACCGTCCCGATGGTCAGGTCGGAACTGCCAATATTTGGCTTTTCTTTCCCTTAGTGTTTTGTGAGAATAGAAATATTACTAAACTCCAAGAAATTTTCGAGACTGAATTGGGGATTTCACAACAGTCAAAACACCGAAATTATCTGCGAAATTTAGTTGATGGTCAGCCGTTAGAAACACCTAAAGCCAACAGTCAAACCCAAAGCGTTTTTCCCAATGTCACCCTTCGATTTATTACACACCAAGGGGGATGCGGCGGAACACGTGAGGATGCACAACTATTGGCAAAACTTTTGGCAGGCTATGTCAACAATCCCAATGTTGCAGGTGCTACCGTTCTAAGCCTTGGTTGTCAGAATTTACAAATAGACATTTTCAAGAAAGCTTTAGAAGCAATTAACCCAACAAACCAAAAGCCCGTTCACATTTTAGATCAACAGCAGTTGGGCACTACAGATAAATTAATGGAAGAGGCGATTAGCAAAACCTACAAATCATTAGCCGAAGCAAATGCAATAGAACGAAAACCAGCTCCATTAAGCAAGTTGACTTTAGGTTTAGAGTGTGGTGGATCAGATGGATTTTCTGGAATTTCGGCAAATCCCGTTTTAGGCAGGGTTAGTGATATTTTAGTAGGTTTAAAGGGTCGTGCGATGTTAGCTGAGTTTCCTGAACTTTGTGGTGTAGAGCAAGAATTGGTAGATCGCTGTATTGATAAAAAAACGGCACAAAGGTTTCTTGAGCTTATGGAAGCTTTTGAAACTGCTGCAATAAATGCTGGCTCTGGATTTGACATGAATCCATCTCCTGGCAATATTAAAGACGGACTAATAACAGATGCTATGAAGAGTGCTGGAGCTGCTAAAAAAGGAGGTTCTGCGCCAATTTCTGGAGTACTCGATTATACAGAATATTGTCGTGACGAAGGATTGCATTTGCTATGTACACCAGGAAATGATGTAGAAAGCACTACAGCTTTGGCTGGTTCAGGAAGTAACTTAATTGTGTTTACAACGGGGTTGGGTACTCCTACTGGAAATCCAATTGCACCTGTTGTCAAATTATCTTCAAACAATACATTAACCGCTAAAATGGAAGATATTATTGATTTTGATGCTGGTGGTGTAATTACAGGAAAAGAGTCTTTGGAGGATACTGCAAATAGACTATTGACGTTTATTATTGACGTGGCTAGCGGGCGTATTCAAACAAAAGCAGATAAGAATCAACAATTTGATTTTATCCCTTGGAAGCGGGGCGTATCACTTTAATAATGCGCTTAGCTTCATGATTTGTTGCTGTGCTTTAATCATTACCTTATAGCTTATAAACAACGGTTAGATATTACCTTTTAAACAACGTGTAAAAAAAGGAAAATCGTCAGTAACTACATAATAATAGATTCCTGTTGGAAATTCTGGAGTTACCCCAAAGCGACCATTACATTGATCCAAATCGCCAAGTCCAGGAACATATTCATAGTCTTGTGTAAAAGCACCCATTGGAATGGGTGTATTCGGCGTTGTTGTTCCTTGATTCGGACCTCCAATTAAGGCAGTCAATAGACTTGGACGGTTAGGGTCTGGCTGACTTTTGAGTTTATAACTTGGTTGCAATGACTTGATTGCACTTGATGGGTCTTCTGGATTGCTAAACCCATAGCGGGCATATACGGGAAAGCCATCAGATGCCCATCCGACAAGGATCATATTCTGATTATTTCCCAAAAACTCCATGAGTAATTCAGGCATGCCATGATAATGGTATTCTCCTGTAGGCTGAACGTGTGCATGATTCATATCATCACCAAAATCGAAAGCGTCGTGGCCTAAGGCTTCGATATTCCACCTTCCTTGACCCTGCGCTAGACTGCATTCCCCTGCATCATTACATCGACCAGCAGTTGCAGGATCAAATTTAACGCTGTTGAGTGCATAAGCAATCGCCAAAGCAGAACCTACTACCTCTAGCCCATTTTCAGAAACTATAGTCGGGCAGAGCGTAAATTGCTTAGCAACATCTTGTTCGCTAATCCTATTTGGGTTGTTGGGATTAGGAAAAGTGCCTACCGCATGATTTGGAATTCCATTACCATGTAACATTCGATATGACGCATCAGAAGTCCAAGAATATCTGCTGTATGCGTTTACTGATGGATCATCGTTAAACAGTTCAGCATTTATGTTGACTAAAACACCAGCAGTAGAATAATTGCCGTCGCAGGCTAGGTCATCTTGTTTGTCCGTATTTTCATCTTTGCTACATGAGTAGTGTATAACAACGATAAAAAAAAGGATGAGGATACGTAACATAATATATTTTTTTATTAGACACCTTTTTGTTTCAATAGTTTTAAATCACGTTAAACTGCTTTCCGACTTTTACAAAAGCGCGAATAGCCTTGTCTAGCTGTTCTTTTGTATGTGCAGCAGATAGCTGCACGCGAATCCTTGCCTTGCCTTTTGGTACAACAGGATAGAAAAAGCCAACGACATAGATGCCCTCGTAGAGTAAGGCGTTTGCCATATCTTGAGCAAGTGTGGCATCATACAACATGACAGGAACTATCGCCGCATCTGCACCAATAAGCGCAAAACCTGCTTGCTGCATACCTCTTCTAAAGTAATTGGTATTGTGCTCCAACTTATCGCGCAAACTGGTATCTGCTGAAATGATGTCAAAAACTTTTAGGGTCGCACCTACAATTGAAGGTGCCAGTGAGTTTGAAAATAAATAGGGTCTAGACCGCTGACGCAAGAGTTCAATGATTTCTTTTTTCCCTGTTGTATAGCCACCCATTGCACCACCCAATGCTTTGCCGAGCGTTCCCGTGATAATATCAACTTTGCCCAAAACCTTTTTTAGCTCTACGGTTCCTCGTCCTGTTTTTCCAATAAAACCCGCTGCGTGGCACTCATCCACCATAACCAAAGCATTGTATTTATCGGCTAAAGCACAAATTTTATCCAACTGAGCCACTATTCCATCCATCGAAAAAACACCGTCTGTAACAATGATTTTAAAGCGATGTTTGTTTTTGTTGGCTTCGATTAATTTAGCCTCTAAGTCGTGCATGTCGTTGTTCGAATAGCGATATCGAGCTGCTTTACACAATCGTACTCCGTCAATGATAGAAGCGTGATTTAAAGCATCGGAAATAATCGCATCTTCATTACTGAATAAAGGTTCAAAAACACCGCCATTTGCATCAAAAGCAGCCGCATATAAAATGGTATCCTCACAGTGAAAAAAATCGGCAATTTTGCGCTCTAACTTTTTGTGGATGTCTTGAGTACCACAAATAAAACGCACAGAAGCCATGCCAAAGCCATGGGTGTCTAAGGTGTCTTTTGCAGCTTGAATGACTGCGGCATGGTTCGCTAAGCCCAAATAATTATTGGCACAAAAATTAAGCACTTCTGCTCCTGATGAAGTTTTTATGACCACATCCTGTGGGGTGGTAATCATGCGCTCGGTCTTAAACAGCCCTGCCGCTTTAATTTCGTTTAATTCGTTTTGTAGGTGTTGCTCTATCGATCCGTACATATCTACTTTTTTAGGTGTTAACTCATGTTTTTGTTCAATTTAGCCAAAATCAATTTTGTCATGCTTTCTAGGTCATGTTTTGGTTTCCAGCCCCAATCTTTCCTTGCTTGACCATCGTCAATGCTATGCGGCCATTTTTCCGAAATCTTTTGTCTAAAATCGGGAGCGTACTCCATGCTAAAGTTCGGGTATGTTCGCTGTATCGCAGCAGCAACTTCGCTAGGGCAAAAGCTCATACTGCCCAAATTATACGAGGTTCTTGTTTTGATGTTTTCTTTGGGTGCTTGCATAAGTTCTATTGTAGCCCTTATTGCATCATCCATATAGATCATTGGCAGCTTAGTATCTGGTTTTAAAAAACAAGTGTATGGCTGTTGCCGCACGGCACTTTGATAAATTTCTACGGCATAATCTGTGGTTCCGCCTCCCGAAACAGGCTGGTAGCCAACAACACCAGGATATCGAAGCGAACGCACGTCCAACCCATAAGTGTTAAAGTAATACTGCGCCCAATGTTCGCCTGCTGCTTTGCTCATACCATATACTGTAGTTGGATTTAAAGGAGCCCATTGAGGCGTATTTTCTTTGGGAGCATGGTCGCCAAACACGGCAATAGAACTTGGGAAAAACACTTTGTCCACCTTGTGTTTACGCGCAACGTCAAAGACATGTAATGTCATGTTCATGTTTACCTCCCAAGTTCGTAACGGATACTGCTCCCCTTTAGCTGATAAAATAGCTGCTAGATGATAAATTTCAGTAATGGCATATTTTGTTACAATGCGTTCCAACGCCTTGCCATCTGTTGCATCGATGTGTTCAAAAATGCCTTCAACATTTGTCTTGGGGACAATATCAGTGGCGATTATGTTTTGTTTTCCATAAATTTTTTGGAGTTCGCCTGTTAAAACAGATCCCAATTGACCATGAGCGCCAATAATCAAAATAGCGGTGGTTGCCATAAGCAAAGAATTTGATAGTAAAATAGTAAAAGAAAATCAAAAAACCCCTACCCTAATTCCGCTGCAGACATCATTTGTATGTAAAAATACAAAACAAAAAGCAGTCAATCACCCTAAATTCATCCATTCTTTAACACCTGCTAAATAATTGGTTATTCGTTTTAAAATTTGTTTCACGTAAATTTGTTTTAAATATGAATAAATGAAAAATCCGTTGTTTTTGCTGTACTTTATATTGGTTTTTGGTGTTTTTGGTCAAAATCAGATACAGCAATGCTCAGACACCTTAAATTTAGACTTTGAAGCGGGTGAAAAAGGAATGTATGTTGGCTGCTTGAATTATGAAAATAAAATGGATGGAGTTGGAACATTGTATTATCCAGACAAATCCGTTTATTCAGGGGAATTCAAAAACAATGAAGTTGAAGGAAAGGGCGAGCTTAAATTCAGCAATGGCAGCTACACGGGTTCGTTTTTGCATGGTCGTTATCATGGTTTTGGTGTTGAAACAAGACAAATTGCAAATCAAATGCAAACTTCAAGAGGTATGTTCTTGAATGGTACTTTGGTTGACGGCCAAAAAGAAATACACTTTGACGATAACATTAAGCAAAATTATTCTATAGTTTCAGGAGAGCTAACAAAAGTAGAGCAATATAAAAACGATGAACTCTTGTTAATTTTTGAGGGTGATTTTTATTCAAATAGTGTTCTAAAAACAGGGGAAAAAACAGAATTTGATGGAAATATTATTATAACGTCAATGTACAAAGATGGCGTTGAACAAGAGCGAAGGTCTAATATCGAAAATAACTATATGCCAGATAACGTCAGTGGAGCGCCAGAATACATTGAGGTAAGTTTGGAAACTGAAAAAAATGGTGATACGAAATACATTAATGTAACATTTACGCAAATCAACAAACAGTATCGCTTTGTTTTTGATACAGGTGCCGAAATGTTTTCTATTGGTTATCGTTTGTTTCAAGAGCTCAAAGAACAAGGCTTAGTATATGAGGATTTGGGCGTGGAAGTGCCCACTATTGGTGTCAGAGGAGAGCCAACCATGAACAAAATCATAAACATAAACGAACTTAAAATTGGCGATTATACTGTGTATAACACCATTGCCTACGTTGAAACACTTGAAACGGCAAACGCAAACTTACTTGGTATCCAATTTCTTAAAAAATTCAAGCACGTTTACTGGTCATTAAATGACAATAAGCTCATTTTTTATAAATAATTCCTCAAACTATTTACAATATATCTTTTAGATAGTTTCATTTATAACGAATGTTACTCTTTATTCATTATATTTACCTTTTATAATCAATGAGGCGTTTGAAGAGTTTTTCCTGTTTATTGGGGATAATTGCATTTTTATCTTTTGCCTCCATTCAATCAGTACAAGCACAAGGTGACTTCAACATCACGCAAGTTGTTATAAATTCTTGCCAAGGCACTATTGATATTTCTGTTCAGTTTCCACAGGGACATACAATTACATATCAATGGTATGAACAGGATAGTGGTGGAAACTATGTATTGATGAATGGAGAAACGTTTCCAGGGCTTCAAAATATTCCACCTGGTTTTTATAAAGTAGCCGTAACAAACCAAACAACAGGCGAAGAAATCACAGGTGAATATCAGCTTAATGAGAGCTTTGATCTAATCTTAAGCGATTTATTTTCTGGGCTTATTTGTAATACAGACCCCAACTCGGGTGCCATTTTGGTTTATTTTGACAACGGTTTGAGGCCTTACGATTATGACCTTTTTGACAGTGATGGAAACCTTGTTTCTTCAGGCATCACTAATGGCGCAGATAGGCATGCTTCATTCTTTAACCTGAGTGAAGGACAATATACCCTTAATTGGGAAGATTTTTTTGGCTGTACTGGCACTGAAGTTATTGAGGTTGAAACACCCCCAGCACTAGACGCAACAATCTCAAAAACAGATGCCCTCTGTTTTGGTGGAACTGGGACAATTAACTTTTCAATTAACGGCGGTTGGGGTCCTGAATATAAAGTTCAATTAACCCAAGAAAATGGAA
>JAURDG010000068.1 GCA_030828025.1 Flavobacteriaceae bacterium
TTATTCCCTACTAGCCCAAATGTCTGTCCGCTTGGAATTTGTAAATCATCTATGTCAAGTACGGTTTGCTCACCGTATTTTTTCGAAAGCAGGGCAATATCAATCATGTGTTCTTTTGTTTGTATGCATTGAGGGTGAGGTATTTTTCTTTCTTATAAATGCGTTCAATCCACCTAAAAACAACCGTTCTTAGCGCAAATCCCAAAACGCCCACTACGGCAATCAGTATGAAGCCCAAGATTTTGCTGTGCAGCAGTACGCCCACATAAAAAATAAACATAGGCACTATAATTTTAGGAAAGCTAAGCAACAAGGTTTTGACGTTAAATGATTTTTTGTCGCCAAAGGCACGTTGCATGGAATTGAGGTCAATGGGTGTTCGGGTATAGGCACCCGAAAGCAGCACCATGTGCGCATTCACACCGATGTTATACACACCACCCACTAGGATTGCCAAATAGGTATCCCAGCCAAAAAATAAATAAAAACTCGCCAAGGGAAGGCTCACCAAGGTTCCGACCACAATCAGCCACCATTTGGACATTAAATACTCTTTGTACGCTACGTTTTGGGTCATCATCAAGGGATAATAGCCGCTGTCCCAGCTTGGGACATACTGCCCAAAACTGAATAAAAAGCCACCACTGACAAAAATCCCGACAAACACCAATATGACCGAACCGCTGTAAATATCACTCATAAATATAAGTCCGTAAAACAAAAACGCAAAGCCCATCCACACAGCCAAACGTGCACGTTTGTTGCGTAAAATCAAACGAATATCATTTTTAAGAAAGAACGCTGTGCGCCCAAAACGATCTAACCAGTTGAGTTCAGTTGCGCGTTGCATTTCCTTTTTGCTGCGCATCATTTCGCTGTCCATATACAGCTTGGCATAGAAGTGACGAAAACTCCAGCGGTAGGTCAACAGCACCAGCGCAAAGGGGATCAACGCCCAAAGCGGCTGATTGTAGGATGCCATAAAAACAGGCGTGGATATGGTGGTGATGTCAAACCAACCCATATATTGAAGTCCAAACAACCCAAACAGGACTAGTGCCACAAGCATCAACACTTGGTCTTTGCTGTTGAGCATGATATTTAAAAAATTCGTGGTTAAAATGATGCTGCCAATGCTAAACCACCAGCCGACAACACCCCATGTTGAATAACCATCCTTGAGCAGCAGCACGCCAAAAGGGATAAAAAAGAACAGATTTACAACATTAAAAAAACTAACGAGGCTTTTTGCCAACCCAAAGCGGACAATATTTTTTCGTAGAATAGGCATGGCGAGTAAAGGCTGCACATGGACAATAGGCATTTTTTGCCCCAAGTAGCGCAGTACAATCCAAAACACAAACCCATAAATCAAATATCCGCTCACCGCCTGCAGCGGGTCAAGCCCGAACTGTTCTTGCGTAACATCAAATGCAAAAAAGGCAAAACCAGTAAAAACAAAAGCCAGATAAGCCCAAACAAAGCCCATAAGTATTTTCTGTGCAAGTTTGGTCGCTACGCCTGCAGCCCTAAAAAAGGATTTCCATTGAAGATAAACAAGTTTGCCTAACATATAAATAGGTATCGGGGCAAATATAATTTTTTATCTTTTAAACTCCTCCAACTCCTCCAACGCGGCTTCAATAACCGTTTTTGGTGCAATGCTTCGCATGGCGTCTTGGTAGCCTTTATGGGTTTTGTTTCCATATACCGAGGTGGGCAAAAAGGGATATTGTCCGCGGTCTGCCGTGAGGCCATTTTTTTCGGGTTGCCCAAATGGAGCAAAGCCTAAACACGGATGTGTAGCACCCCAAAGACTAATCACAGGCACCCCATAGTTGGCTGCCAAGTGCCCATTTGCCGAATCCATGGAAATCATCAAATCGAGTTGCGCAATCAGCTGCAGTTCGGCGGCAAAAGCATAAACACTTGTGGCGTTTGCCACGTGTTTATATGCCTTTGCCCAAACATCAAGTTGAGCACGTTCTTCACGGCCAAATCCAAAGAGGATGACCTGGTGTTCTCGCTGTAAAAACGCCACCACCTGTTGCATCAAATCTAAAGGATATTGTTTGCCCGTGTGCGCAGCAAAAGGCGCAATGCCAATCCATTTTCTGTTTTGATCCAACGCCAGTGCTTCCGTATTGGGGCATAGTGGTCTGGGCGGAAACTCATGTGTGTCTAACGATATAGGGAAGCCCAGTCGCTCAAACACTTGTGCGTAGCGGTGTATTTGAGGAACTAAGGGCACTAAGGTTTTTGCTTTTGGTCGTGTTAGGCGTTTTTTGGCAGCACGCCCTTTGTCCAAGCGGGCTTTTTTAATCCAGAAATAGGGCATAAAATAGGTCATTAAGACCTTGGTGCGTAGCACTTGATGCAGGTCGGCAATATGGGTTGGATGAAGCTGTTTTAGGGTTTTAAATAGATGATAAAGCCCTAGTATGCCTTTGTGTTTTCCATACAATTCGGGGATAACAAAAGCCACATTTGGCAACTCGTTAAATATGGGTTTAAAGCGTTCTCGGGTAAGGATGGTCAGGCGTACATCAGGGTAGGCTTGTGTAAGGCAACGCAATACCGGCAAGCACATGGCAACGTCTCCCAAAGCCGATAGGCGAAACACGATGATGTGTTTTGCTGCCATCAGGATTTTTTCTGGTACAAGACCGGATTCAGCGATTCGTCGTTGTACATTTTCATTTGCTTGTACACTTTCATATACTTTTTACCCGCTGCCATATCGGTCAGCAGTTGGTCTATGGCGGTGGATAAATCCACTTGTTGTTCCAGCAACACCTCTAGTTTTTGGCTGCATGCAGCACGATGCTCGTCAGAGGCAGAACTTCGCGTAGCCTCTTCTTTCATGTGGTAAATTTTGAGTGCCAAAATGGACAGGCGATCTATTGCCCAGGCAGGGCTTTCGGTATTGATGGTGGCATCTTCCAAGAGCGACACATTACCAAATTGTTGCAAAAAATAGCTGTCAATGTATTCCACCATATCGGTGCGGTCTTGATTGGAAGCATCTATTTTTCGTTTGAGCTCTAGGGCAGCTATCGGATCGATGCTGGGCTCTCGGATGAGGTCTTCATAGTGCCATTGCACGGTGTCAATCCAGTTTTTGCGGTACAGCAAATGGTCGAGGGTTTTTGGATCATAAGGGTTTTCAAAGGGCTGGTTTACCGAATCCAGGATGTGATAGGTTTTGATGCTTTGCTCAAAAATGCGAAACGCATGGGCACTGGTCATAAGAAAAAACTTTTGTCAAAGATAGGTCAAAATCCAAAAGTGGATACTTGCACCACGTCGATTTTAGGTGTATTTTTGCCGTGCAAAACCTAGAATATGAAAGCCTTTTTTGAATCCATCGCCTATCTTTTTGAAGAAATCTTGTTTGTTCCGCTTCATGCGCTGCGCGAAGTAGAACTTACCAACTGGGTTTTATCGAATTCGATGAACTGGTTGTTTTTGCTTATTGGCTTTTCAGGAATGATTTATTGGTTACGTCAGCTAAAGAAATTTGACACCAACAACGAAGAAGACCGCGATTCTACGTCGCACTCCTTTCTATAAATCGAAACCTAAATCTTTTCGAAAGTACATTCCTTCAAACGATATGTTTGTCAGGTTGCCATAGGCACTCGTTAGCGCCTCGTGAATGTCCGTCCCAAAACCTGTTGATGTCAACACACGCCCGCCACTAGTGACTAATTTGCCATCGTTTGTCGTTGTGCCTGCATGGAAAATTAGGGCATCGTTAGGTATCCCCGTGATTTCTTTGCCTTTTTCATAGGCTTCGGGATAACCGCCTGAAACGGCTACTACGGTTGCTGCAGCCTTGGAACTGATTTGAAGCGTCACTTCGTTAAGGCGTTTTTCGGCGGTAGCACTGAGCAATTCCACCATATCGTTTTCAATACGTGGCAACACCACTTGGGTTTCTGGGTCGCCCATGCGGACGTTGTACTCAATCACAAATGGGTCATCGCCTACGCGAATAAGTCCAATAAACACAAAACCGACAAAGTCGAGTTTGTCTTTTTTAAAACCCTCGAGGGTTGGGGTAATGATACGGTCGTGAATTTTTTGCTCAAAGGCAGGATCGTTAAACGGCACTGGCGAAACAGCACCCATACCTCCGGTGTTGAGTCCGGTATCGCCTTCGCCGATGCGTTTGTAATCCTTGGCAAAAGGGAAGGTAACGTGGCCACTACCATCAGTAAGGACAAAGCACGAAAGCTCAATGCCGTCCAAAAAGCCTTCGATGACCACCTGTTCGCTGGCGGCACCAAATTTTTTGTGTGCCAACATATCGGTAAGCGCTTCTTTGGCTTCCGCCAACTCATGGATGATCAGCACGCCTTTTCCGGCAGCCAGTCCGTCGGCTTTTAACACATAGGGTGCGGGAATGGTTTCCAAATACGCCAAGCCTTCGGCAAGGGTGTCGGCGGTGAATTGTTTGTAGGGAGCTGTCGGTATATGATGACGCTCCATAAACGCCTTAGCGTATGCCTTGCTGCCTTCGAGTTGGGCAGCTTCTTGTTTGGGCCCAATCACGGGAATATGCCCAAGTGTGGGATGTGCCGCAATAAAATCGTGGACACCTGCCACCAAAGGAGCCTCGGGGCCTACCACAACCAAATCAATTTGATGTTGGGTCATGGCTTGAGCTACGGCTTCTAGGTTGGTTGGATCTATGGGCAGGTTGGTGCCGAGTTGTGCCGTGCCTGCATTTCCGGGCGCAATAAATAACTTAGGTTTTTTTGGGCTTTTTGCGAGCTTGTAGCAAAAGGTATGTTCTCTACCGCCACTGCCAAGAATAAGAATGTTCATGCAAACGTTTTGGCAAAAATAGGGAAAGGGATGGGATAACGCTGTTTGCCTTGTGGGCTTTTTCCGTATTTGATGGTAGGAGCTTGGCAGCACAGGCTACCAACACGTTTGAAACATAAAGTTAGATTTGGAAGCCCGCTGGCACGAGACACAGCCTCGCGCCAGCGGGGTCGAATACCGCCTACAATTATGGTTCAGAAGTAAAATCTTTTCCTTCTAATTCAATGCAAAAGTTGTTTTCATCTAAAATGAAGTTGTCATATAAAGACTCTTTTATAGCTTCATCCAAAAGTGATAAAACAAAAAAGTTTTCTTTAATTGTAGAATCAGTGTTTGTGTAAAATTTTTGCATCCATATTAAACTTATATTTTCATTGCTACAATTTCCAATAAACAGTCTACTAGAAAAGATTATCTTGCCTCCCAAATAATCAAATAATTTTCCAGGGTAAACATATTTATTTACCTCATTAACGTCAAAATTTCCGTTTTCTGGGTTATGAACAAAAATTGATGGATTTTCATCACATTTTTCACATGATTTCCCTGACATAATCAAATAAGGCGTACCTGAATTTGTGTACAGAGTCTTGATGTATGTTAAATCGTACAAGTTTGTTTTTACTATTATACCATTTTTGAACTCTAAATTATTTCTTGAAATTTTTTCTAATTCCCAATTTCCAGTTTGTATTGCTCCACTTTTGAAAGTGCAATTTTCTGGTTGAGAAAAAAAACATAGCAACATTGAGAATATTAAATACTTCATAATCATTCTATCTAAAATTTTTATAGTTATGTTTAATTTTCCCGTTAATTATTTTTGGACTGTATATCAAAAATCTCGATGGACCAGGTCTTAAATCCTCCCGCTGGCGCGAGGCTGTGTCTCGTGCCAATACTACTTCCACTACTACGTTTTTCATTAATTCCCACCATTCATACTATCTAAATATCAATAACAATTTGGCTATCTGCCAATCTATTGTAGTTTTTTGCACTACTGTATTTCCAATGTTCAGGGCTAGTAACAAACCCTGCTCGAACAGGATTCATGTGTACGTAATAAATTTTTTGGTTAACCACCTTATCTGACCATAATTCAATAGGCTTGTTATGGTGTTGCCAAAACTGCCTTGGCTTGTTTTGTTCAAATAAAGCCAACATCCATTCCTGTCTGCTTTCTTGTGGGTGTGCTTCAATTTCTTCCAACACCCTTTTTGCGGTATAGGCTTTAAAGTCTCGTAAAACTTCACTCGGATTTTCTTCTTCTGCACGGAATACTAAATGCACATGGCTGGGCATAAAACAATAGGCATAAACACACATTTTTTTTACACTGCGACAAAAGTTTAACGATTGTTCAAGAATGGAAAAGTAGCATTGCCGTGTAAAAACGTCTATCCAAAAACAGGTTGCAAAACTGACAAAATAGGCTGCCTCGGGATTACGAAATTTGTACTTTCTACTCATGCATAAGAATTGGTGCTTTAAATGTACAAATTTTATCTTTTACTGGTTGTTAAAAGGCACGAGACACAGCCTCGCGCCAGCGGGGGCACGAGACACAGCCTCGCCCCAGCGGGGGCTAAAAGGCACGAGACACAGCCTCGCGCCAGCGGGGGTTAAAGAACGTTAATAGTTGAGTTTGTAATAAAGCGTTTCATAGTCTTTTATTACAATGATTGTATCATTATTATGTTTCTTCATAATCTTATAAGGAGCATCTAAACTCCCAAAATTCTTATATCTAACAATATATAAGCTCGAATCTATATTAATTCGAGGAGTATTTCCATATATTGCTAAGGTGTCATTAATTATTACAATTCCTTTATAATTGTTTTTATTTCTAAGGGTTACATAAGTATTCAAAGATTCACTAAAACTTAATTCCTTTTTCGAATTGAATTTTGACGATAAAATAATTGAAGTTACGAATGTCACCATTAACAAAATTATTAATAAAGCTACTTGTTTTAGTTTCATCACTTGTTTTTGAATGGTGTTTTAGTGCAAACTTTGATTATCATTGAATTAACTTATAGAACAATGTATCAGAGTATAGCTTAAAAACAACTATTGTATCGTTATTTTTCTTTTTGATAATTTTATACGGAGGGGCAACATCTTTTAGATATTGAAAA
>JAURDG010000048.1 GCA_030828025.1 Flavobacteriaceae bacterium
GCAGCTAACCTGTTTGCGCTTGCTGAACCAGGTTATATTTACACACGCCTCAATAATCCTACAACAGATGTACTAGAGCAACGAATAGCAGCCTTAGAAGGCGGAATCGCTGCTGTGGCCACTTGTTCTGGAACTGCTGCAGCCTCAACAGGAACTTTAACCTTCCTAAAGGCAGGCGATCATATCGTTTCGTCAAATAGCCTTTATGGTGGATCGTATAATATGTTGAAGTCCATGTTGCCGCGTTTTGGCATCACAACAACTTTTGTTGATCCCAATGATGTGTCAAATTTTGACAAGGCCATACAAGAAAATACACGCTTGATTTTTGCCGAATCGCTCGGAAATCCAAAACTAGATGTGCTAGACTTAAAGGCGATTTCGGAAGTAGCCAAAAAGCATAAAATTCCATTTATGGTGGACAATACTGTGGCTACACCAGCACTTTTAAACCCGATTGAGCACGGCGCAAATATTGTCATTCACTCGCTTACCAAATACATCAACGGGAACGGAACGGCTATGGGCGGTGTGATTATCGATGCAGGTACTTTTGACTGGTCTAGTGGTAAGTTTCCAGAATTTACGTCGCCATCACCTTCGTATCACGGACTAAACTACCACGAGGTATTGGGTCCTGCAGCATATATTGCACGTGTTCGCATTGAAGGCTTGCGTGACCTTGGAGGTGCCATCAGCCCATTTAATTCGTTCCAAATTATTCAAGGCCTTGAAACCCTTGAACTAAGAATGCAAAAGCACAGCCAAAATGCCCTTGAGTTAGCCAAATGGCTTAGCAAACATGATGCTGTGGAGTGGGTTAACTATCCAGGTCTTGAATCAAGTAGCTACAAAGCGCAATCTGATAAGTACCTTCCGAAAGGACAAAGTGGCGTGGTAACATTTGGTGCCAAAGGTGGATTTGAAGCAGCTAAGAAAATTGCGGACAACACCAAAATTTTCTCATTGTTGGCAAACTTTGGTGATTCCAAGTCGTTGATTATTCACAACGCAAGCACCACCCACCAACAACTTACACCAGAACAACAAGAAGATACAGGCGTTACAAAAGACCTTATCCGTTTGTCTGTTGGGCTTGAGGATATTGAAGACTTAAAAGCAGACTTGCAGGCTGCATTTGACACACTTTAAACGAGGCTAAAGGCAATATGCAAACACTTCATAAGCATACACTAACGAACTTTAAGCTGCAGTGTGGCAAAGCTGTTCCGTTGACTGTTAGCTACCAAGTTTTTGGCAAGGCACTCCATGAGGCACCTGTGGTATTGGTCAATCACTCCTTGACCGGAAATGCAAATGTTTCTGGTAATACGGGTTGGTGGAGCGATATTATTGGACCAAAAAAGCTAGTGGACACAGAAGTGTATAGCGTTATTGCCTTTAATTTTCCTGGAAATGGCGAGAATGGGTCTTTTCTTGAGGATTATCAAGATTGGATACTTCGAGATGTTTCTGAAGCGATAAAAATTTCCCTAGACGAATTGGGTATAAAACAGCTTTTTGCTGCCATTGGCGGTTCTATTGGCGGTGCCTTAGCCTGGGAAATGGCGGTTTCTTATCCTGAATTTATTGAAAATGTCATTCCTATTGCCTGTCATTGGCAGGCAACAGACTGGATTTTGGCCAACACCTTATTGCAAGATCGGTTGTTGAAGAACTCGGAGCAACCATTAGAAGATGCGCGCATTCATGCAATGCTTTGCTACAGAACGCCTCAATCCTTATCCAGCCGTTTTGGTCGAACAATTCACCCAGAGCTCCATAAATTTAATGTGGAGACTTGGCTGTTGCACCATGGAGAAAAATTGGCAAATCGCTTTGATATCAAGGCCTATTTGTCCATGAACCATTTGCTTGCCTCGATTGATATTTGCCAAGGACGAGACTCGTTTGAAGCCTTAGTATCGCGTATTCGTGGTAATATTTATATCGTTTCTATTGATACGGATTTATTTTTTCCACATCAGGACAACCGAGATACATACAGACGTTTATTCAACTGCAAACCAAATATTTTCTTTAAAACCATCAACTCAATTCACGGGCACGACGCCTTTCTAATTGAGTTTGAACAACTAACAACCCTACTAAAAGAAGTTTTTAATCCCGTAAAAGTACCAGCATGAACGTAACATTAACACATCAATCTGGGTATCACTCCATCATTGAAAATGAACGTGGTCACCAAATAGCCATAGATACTACGGCGACAGAACAAGCAAAAGGCGCAAGTCCCATGGAGTTATTGCTTATGGGCGTTGCTGGTTGCTCCAGTATTGATATCGTTTCAATTCTCAACAAGAAAAAAGTAACTTTTGACTCCTTGAATATAGTCGTAGAAGGCGACCGCATAAAGGGGAAAGTACCTTCGTTGTTCACCAAAATACACGCCACAGTTTCTGTTACAGGGGACGTTGCACCCGAAAAGGTGTATCGTGCTGCAGAATTATCTTTTACGAAGTATTGCTCGGTGTCATTAACCTTGGCAGCGACGGCTGAAATTACTTTTTCTGTTATGGTAAATAACACACCCTATGTCCGAGAAAAATAAATTTGAAACTAACGCCATTCGTACACAGGTGGCACGTTCACAACACAGCGAGCATAGTGCTCCTGTTTACCTAACATCTAGCTTTGTTTTCGATGATGCTGAAGACATGCGTGCTTCGTTTGCTGAAGAAAAAGAGAAAAATATTTACAGTAGGTTTACCAACCCAAATACTTCCGAATTTGTTGAAAAAATATGCCAAATGGAAGGGGCTGAGGATGGGTATGCTTTTGCCACAGGCATGGCGGCAATTTTTGGCACCTTTGCAGCCTTGCTCGATAGTGGTGACCATATTTTATCTGCACGTGCCGTTTTCGGGTCAACTCATACGTTGTTTACTAAGTATTTCCCCAAGTGGAATATCCATACCACCTATTTTGATGTAACGGATTTAGACCGATTTGAAGCGTTGATTACGCCCAACACCAAAATGATATATGCTGAATCACCGACCAATCCTGGACTTCAAGTATCGGATTTGGAGCGAATAGGTGCCTTGGCAAAAAAGCACAACCTTATTTTGGTCATCGACAACTGCTTTGCTACGCCTTACCTACAAAAACCCGTAGCTTTTGGTGCTGATTTGGTCATTCACTCTGCCACAAAACTCATCGATGGGCAAGGAAGAGTATTGGGCGGTGTAACAGTAGGTCGTGCCGATTTGATTCGTGAGATTTATTTGTTTGCCCGAAACACAGGACCTTCCATGTCGCCGTTTAACGCATGGACCCTTTCTAAGAGTTTAGAAACTTTGGCGGTACGTGTGGACAGACATTGCGACAATGCCGAACAAGTGGTCGATTTTTTAGTTACGCATCCAGCGGTAGAGGAGGTGCGTTATCCATTTCATCCATCACATCCTCAATATGCGCTTGCTAAAAAGCAGATGAAACGTGGTGGCAATATTGTTGCTTTTCAAGTCAAAGGCGGATTAGAGGGCGGCAAACAATTTATTGATGCGGTGCAGTTGTGTTCCCGCTCATCCAATTTGGGCGACACCCGAACCATAGTCACCCAACCTGCACTTTCTACGCACAGTAAGCTAAGCGCAGAAGACCGTTTGGCGGTAGAAATTACCGATGGGCTTATTCGTATTTCGGTAGGATTAGAGCACACAGATGATATTATAAACGACCTAAAACAAGCACTTGATTCTTTGTTGTGAATACATTAAAAAAATGCTTATCGGAACGTATTTTGGTACTTGATGGTGCTATGGGCACCATGTTGCAGGCTTATGCCTTCACGGAAGAAGATTTCCGCGGCGACCGCTTTGCCAATCATCCTGTTCCACTTGTTGGCAACAATGATTTACTTTCCATAACACAACCCGAAGCCATTTATGAAGTGCATGCCAAATACTTGGAAGCGGGTGCCGATATCATAGAAACAAATACGTTTTCAGGAACCACAATTGCCATGGCAGATTATGCTTTAGAAGATTATGTTACGGAACTGAATGTCGTTTCGGCACAGCTTGCACGAAAGGCAGCGGATGCTTACACAGCAAAAAACCCGAGCAAACCCCGTTTTGTAGCAGGCTCAATTGGACCAACTAACAAAACAGCCAGCATGTCGCCTGATGTCAATGATCCGGGCTATCGCGCCATAACCTTTAACGAACTCAAGGATGCTTACAAACAACAAGCAAGTGCCTTAATCGATGGTGGTGTCGATATATTGTTGGTAGAAACAGTCTTTGATACCTTGAATGCAAAAGCAGCACTTTTTGCCATTGATGAACTCAAAGAAGAGCGATCCTCTGATATTCCAGTCATGGTCAGCGGTACCATTACTGATGCTTCTGGACGTACGTTGTCAGGGCAAACAGTAGAGGCGTTTTTGGTGTCTATTTCACACATTGATTTATTGAGCGTGGGCTTTAATTGCGCCTTGGGCGCAGATCAATTAAAACCTTACGTCCAACGCCTAGGACAGCATACCCAACACTTTATTTCGGCGCATCCAAACGCAGGCTTGCCCAACGCTTTTGGTGCTTACGACCAAAGCCCAGAAGAAATGTGCCAGCTTATAGCACCCTATTTGTCCGACCAACTGGTCAATATTATTGGTGGCTGCTGTGGAACAACCCCCGAACATATTGCCCTTCTTGCAAAGGCTACTGCCAACCATAATCCAAGACCTATTTTACAAGATGTCTAGTGCTACGCCCTATTTAACGCTTTCCGGCTTGGAGCCTTTGGTGGTGCGCCCAGACACCAATTTTGTCAATGTGGGTGAGCGGACAAACGTAACAGGCTCACGTAGGTTTTTGCGGATGATTGAGGAAGGCGATTTTGAAACGGCATTGGAAATTGCTCGTGACCAAGTGGAAGGCGGCGCACAGATTTTGGACGTCAATATGGATGAGGGGATGATTGACGGCGTTGCCGCCATGACCCGGTTTTTAAACCTTATTCAATCCGAACCCGATATTGCCCGGATTCCCATTATGATTGACAGCTCTAAGTGGGAAATTATTGAGGCAGGATTGCAAGTGGTACAAGGCAAATGTGTGGTCAATTCCATTAGCTTAAAAGAAGGCAAAGCTGCATTTGTGCAGCAAGCCAAATTGATTCGCCGCTATGGCGCAGCTGTAATCGTTATGGCGTTTGACGAGAATGGTCAGGCAGACTCTTATGATAGACGAATTGAAATCTGCAAACGCTCCTATGAGATTCTGGTTAATGAGGTACATTTTCCGCCTCAAGACATCATTTTCGACCCGAATATTTTTCCTGTGGCTACAGGAATGGAAGAACACAAAAACAATGCGCTCGACTTTTTTCATGCCACCAAATGGATTCGAGAAAACCTACCGCACGCCCATGTTAGTGGAGGTGTGAGCAATGTGTCTTTTTCGTTTAGAGGAAACAATACGGTCCGCGAAGCCATGCACGCCGCTTTTTTATACCACGGCATCCAGCATGGCATGACCATGGGAATTGTTAATCCAACCATGTTGGAGGTGTATGACGAAATTCCAAAAGATTTATTGGTGCATGTAGAGGATGTGCTGCTCAACCGCCAAGACGATGCCACAGAGCGACTGTTGGACTTTGCCGAAAGCGTAAAAGGCGATGCTAAGACCAAAACCAAAAATGATGTCGCATGGCGAGCGCAACCACTGCAAGAGCGTATAACTCATGCATTGGTCAAAGGAATAGACCAGTTTGTAGAACAAGATACTGAAGAAGCCCGATTGGCAGCAAAAGCACCCATTGAAGTCATTGAAGGGCCGCTCATGGACGGCATGAATGTAGTGGGCGATTTGTTTAGCAGCGGAAAGATGTTCTTGCCGCAGGTAGTAAAATCAGCACGAGTGATGAAGAAAGCCGTTGCGTACTTATTGCCCTACATCGAGGCGGAGCAATCGGGTAAGCCAGAAGCTGCGGGCAAAATTTTAATGGCTACGGTAAAAGGCGACGTGCACGACATTGGCAAAAATATTGTTAGTGTGGTGTTGGGTTGCAACAATTATGACATTATAGATTTGGGGGTTATGGTGCCGCCCGAACGCATCATTGAAACCGCCCTAAAAGAGCAAGTGGATGTCATTGGTTTGTCGGGATTGATTACACCTTCTTTAGATGAGATGGTCTATTTGGTTAAAGAATTAAACAAGACGGGACATGCTATTCCGGTGCTGATTGGTGGTGCCACGACTTCAAAGGCGCATACGGCGGTAAAAATTGCGCCGCAATACGACCACACGGTGATTCACGTAAACGATGCCTCACGAGCAGTTACGGTGGTGGGCAACCTATTGCAACCCCAAACAAATAAACAATACAAAGCACAAATCAAAGACGAGTACGACGATTTCCGTGCGCGTTTTCAGCAACGCATCGAGCACAAAACCTATGTGTCGCTGGCAGAGGCACGTGCCCAACGTTTGCAACTTGATTTTGAAAAAGAACCGCCTGTAAAGCCCAATTCATTAGGTGTTTTTCAGTTGGAGCAAGACCTCCAAACACTAGTGGATTACATCGATTGGACACCCTTTTTCCGTTCATGGGACTTGCATGGCAAGTATCCCGATATTTTGACCGATGAGGTAGTGGGAACAGAAGCTACCCAGCTTTTTGAAGACGCCCAGGTCATGCTGCAGCAAATCATTGATGGAAAATTACTGCATGCCAAAGCCGTGTATGGCTTGTTTGAGGCGAATAGTAATACACAAGATGATATTGAAGTTACCCACGAAAAACAAACGTATTTCTTTAGAACCTTGCGTCAACAGTTGCAAAAAAGCAAAGGAAAGCCTTACAAAGCCCTTGCCGATTATATTGCACCAAAAGCATCTGGCGTACAAGATTATATGGGATTCTTTTGTGTATCGACAGGTTTTGGAACGGCCGAACTTGCCAAAGATTTTGAAGCCCGAAATGACGATTACAACAGCATCATGGTTAAGGCACTCGCCGACCGATTTGCCGAAGCCTTTGCCGAATACTTACACGCGCAAGTGCGTACCAAACACTGGGGCTACCAACCCAACGAATCGCTATCCAACGAGGACTTAATTAAAGAAAACTATAGCGGTATTCGTCCTGCGCCGGGCTATCCCGCTTGCCCTGATCACCTTGAGAAAGAAACCATCTGGGAATTGCTGCAAGTACAAGAACGGATAGGCGTGGAATTAACCGAAAGCTTGGCGATGTGGCCAGCAGCCTCAGTATCAGGCTACTATTTTGCGCATCCACAAGCTCGTTATTTTGGACTAGGAAAAATAACTGATGAGCAAGTCCAAGACTATGCCCAACGCAAAGGAATTTCTATTGAAAAAGCCACAAAGTGGCTACAACCTAATATCAATACTTAAGATGAAAGTAACCGAACACATCCAAAAAGCAGCAGGAAAAACCCTGTTTTCGTTTGAGATTTTACCGCCCTTAAAGGGGCAAAATATCCAAACCATCTTTGATAACATCGATCCGCTTATGGAGTTTAATCCGCCGTTTATTGATGTAACCTATCACCGTGAGGAGTATGAATTTAAGGAACTGTCTAACGGCTTGTTGGAAAAGCGCATTGTGCGCAAACGCCCCGGAACGGTGGGTATTTGTGCTGCCATTCAAAACAAGTATAAAGTAGATGCCATACCGCACGTGCTCTGTGGCGGTTTTGACAAAGAAGACACCGAGAATTTTTTGATTGATATGGGTTTTTTGGGTATAGACAACGTAGTTGCGCTTCGTGGCGATGCCGTAAAATCGGAAACCTATTTTAAGCCCGAGCCCAAAGGGAATGCCTATGCGCTGGATTTGGTCAATCAAATTACAGACATGAACAACGGTATTTATTTGGATGAAGACCTGCAAAACTCTGCGCAAACCGATTTCTGCATTGGCGTGGCGGGCTATCCTGAAAAACACATGGAAGCCCCCAATATGGAAAGCGATTTACACTTTTTAAAGAAAAAAATTGAAGCTGGCGCGGACTATATCGTTACCCAAATGTTTTTTGATAACAGCAAGTTTTTTGCGTTTGTAGAAAACTGTCGTGCTGCCGGCATTGATGTGCCCATTATCCCAGGGTTAAAGCCGTTGGCAACCAAAAAGCAACTCAACCTAATTCCGCATCGTTTTCATGTGGATTTACCCGAGGCACTGATTAAAGAAGTGCTTAAAGCCAAAACTCCTGATGCGGTGCGCCAAGCGGGCATTGATTGGTGCACGGCACAAAGCAAAGAACTAGTAGATGCTGGTGTTCCTTTTTTGCACTATTACTCCATGGGCAAATCGGATAATATCCACAAAGTGGCAAGTGCGGTGTTTTAGAAGAACAGATTCAGGGTAAAATCAAGTTAAAAAAACAAAAAATTTTTTTTATTTGAGTTTTGGGTCTATATTTGCACTGTAATGAAAAACAACACTTATTATACTCCTTTTTACTACTTCTATAACGGAAAGTAGCAGGGTGTGTAGTGTGTTAAAACAACGAATTGTAAACCCTGAGCAAATGTTCGGGGTTTTTTTTATATCCATTATGGGAAAGATATGAATGCAAAAATAGCCATACAAGGAATCAAGGGTTCGTACCATCACGAGGTAGCCGAACGGCTTTTTGGTACAGACATTTCA
>JAURDG010000154.1 GCA_030828025.1 Flavobacteriaceae bacterium
CATAGAGCTGCGCTGCGAGGGTTTTGTTGTGCGCCAGCACTAAAGTAGGGCGCCTACTTTCAGCAATTACATTGGCCACCGTAAAGGTTTTTCCTGAACCCGTAACTCCTTGAAGCGTTTGGAATTTATCTTGTTCGGCCAAACCAGCTGCCAGTTGACGAATGGCCTGCGGTTGGTCCCCCGTGGGTTTAAAATCAGAAACAAGTTCGAACTCCATAGCATGCCAAAAATAGCAAAAACTTAGAGGTCACGACGTTTTAACAGGCGATATGTTAGCAAGTAAAAGACATAACACCACAGCAATACAATGCCGACATCTAGCAACTGGACATTAGTGTTTTTGGTTACTTCTTCGCCCACTTGCTTGGCCAAATTTCGCACAGCTGATAATTTAGAAAAGGGCTCTGGGACAAGATTACTCATAGCATTTAGCGGAAACAAGCGATACACGTCTTCAGCATTTAGCCATGATGGAGATTTCCACAGCAGTAAGCCGTAACAGATACCTTCGAACATCTGCCATACGCCCAGAAATCCCAATGCAAAGGCAGAGCGTTTTATCGCTGTGCCCAAAAACAAACAAAAGGCAAAAAAAGCAAGTAGTTTAATGAAATAGGCGAGGATGAACTCCAAGTCCATCACCATGATCGAAAGTTCATTGTAAGTTGAATAAATCAAGCCCAAAATCAGTGAAACAACAAAAACAAAGAGCGTAGAAATACCAGCTAGAAAAATAATCATCACCCATTTGGTATGCAAAAATTCACGTTTGCTAAGCCCATCAATAAGGTTTTGCTTTAGTGTTTTATTGCTGTATTCGTTGGCGGTCATGGAAACAATGACAACTGCTAAAAATATTTTAAAAAACGCTGCCATAAAGGCGTTAAAATGCCAGATGTATGGAAAGTTGAAGATGCCTTGTTCAGCAAGGTGAAATTCGATGGGACCAATGTCAAATTTTATGGCAGCGATCAGCGCAATTGACGTGAGTAGTATGAAATATACAGAAATCAAAATGCGGCTTGAACGATTGGCACGTAATTTGTCAAACTCGATTAAAAACAGTCGTTTCATGCCTAGCTATTTTGTGTTAAGGTTAAAAATTGCTCCTCCAAACTTTTGTGCTTTTGCACCAGATGCGTGAGCACAACACCTTTACTCGTTAGCATTTTGCTTATGGTTTCTGCACGAACGACTTCTTTGGGATAGGCAATGATTAATGCGCCACGCTCCTCAATTTCCTTGATTTGACTCATGTTTTGAAGCACATCTTTTAGCGCAGTTGTATCGGTAGCGTTTAGTTCAAAATAGCCATGATCCGTAGTAAGCGCAGTTACTGGGCCGAAATAAATTTGCGTCCCTTTTTGCAGTACCAACACATGTGAGCATACTTTTTCTACTTCGTCTAACAAGTGTGATGCCAGCAAAATAGTGGTGCCTTGCGCAGCAATTTTTTGAATTATGCCCCGCACTTGGGCAATACCTTTCGGGTCTAGCCCATTGGTTGGTTCATCTAAAATCAATATTTCGGGGTCGTTGAGCAGGGCAGAAGCGATAGCAAGACGTTGCTTCATGCCTAGTGAATAAGTTCGAAACTTGTCAAACTTACGCTCTGCCAAATCGACCAACGCTAGCTTTTCGTCGATTTTGCTTTGTGGCACTTCTTTTATTCTACAAACCAACCGCAAGTTTTGTTCGGCTGTCATGTATGGATAAAAATTAGGACGCTCAATGATGGCACCTACACGCTTTAGTGCCTGGTGCGTGTTTTGCGCTCCGCCAAACCAAGAAAAATTACCCGCGCTAGGGTTTACTACATTGAGTATCATGCCAAGTGTGGTTGATTTACCACTTCCGTTTGGTCCAAGAATACCGTAAACGTGGCCTTTTTCTATCGAAAAGCTCAACTGGTTTACTGCAGTAAGAAAGCCAAATTTTTTTGTTAGTTTGGAAACCTGAAGTATCGTATTCATTATTCTGTTAACGTTTTCGGGCGGCTAATGTTACACAAAGCACTAACTTTGAGCCAATGAACGATAAGCTAATTTCGAAAAAAAAGCCAACATACCCAATTAGTCCTTTTCTGTCCGACTATTTGGAGAGCTATTCTCGTTCAAATAAATTTTCTATTTTATATGATGATTTACTGCGGTTTTCGGGATCGGTGGCAGTTATGGACAAGCACGACAAAGACAGTCTTTGGGTGCGGGTTTTTTATTCCGACAGCGATCGTCTAGAAATTGATGGGCAACTCAAACTCATGTACGCCACCCTGTTTTCTGATGGTAGTACAATGGTTGTCCCTTTCTTAAATGTGGATGCTATTGACTATTGTACCTTTGGCAACTCAAAGCCTTTTCGTGTAAAAATTCGAAATGTCCTCAACGACAACTTCACCTACTTTTATGTGAAAAAGGCGGATGCTTCTCGTGTTTATGGTTTGGAACTAGAACACATGTTGTCTCCATACAACCTAAATTTTTTGGTGTACAAAAACACCTTAATTGAAGAGCATATTGCGGGGATTCCAGGCGATGAGTTTATACGGGATTTTCTGCCAAAGTGTACCAAACTAGAACGCAATCAAATTGCCAAATCTTTTGTCAAGTTTAACGAACGTTGCATGATTCGTTTATTGGGCGATATGCGGGCCTATAATTATGTTATCGTTCCCATCCATGACTTTGACAAGGTTATTTATAAAATTCGAGCTATTGATTTTGACCAGCAATCTTACGAAGGAAGTTTAAAGGTTTATCGACCACAATTTTTTAAAGAAAACCTTCCTATGGTACTTTTAGTTAAAGACCATTTAACCAAAGCCTCCATTGATCAGTACAAAATTGAGGAACGCGCCACCATCGCCCGTCGAATTTTAGGAAACGAAACCCGTTTAACTCAATTGCTTAAGTGTATGCTGAACGATCATATTTCAACTCCCGAAAAAACCGCTCAATTGTGTGCAGAAGTCTATGCCTTGACAAAGCAAGCATCGTTCAAAAAAAGCCGTTCTATGGGTGAATTGATGCGTGCTTCGTTTCACTTTGTAAAGCGAAACTATGAAAACCATGAAATGCTGCGAGTAAACCGCTAGTTGTAGTCGTCATATGGGTCGTCTAACTCATCTTCGTTAAAAAAATCCAGTCCATTTTCAGAAAATTCATCCGCTTCTTGTTCGGCACTGAATGTCTTTTCGGGTGCTTCTTCTGGAACTTCGCCATGCGAAAAAATAAGCATCGGATATGTATTTCCAGGTTTTGGTTCGTCCGTTTCGATCAATTCTATAAAAAATGTCCATAGATTTAGAAAGTCGTAGATGTAGAGCATTTTGCCAATATGAGGAAAGACAGCATGGAGTGGCGTATCGCTCATGCGCCGAACATCTTCTTCGCCCATATCAAATAAAGCGATTGAATCTCCTTGTTGCCAGTCGTCATCGCTTTCGTAAAAAACAGCCATTTCCGAACCGCCAAAGCCAAATGCTTGCGTGATGGAGTTGTGAAAATCTTCGAAGCTAGCATGCTCATCCAAAGCGATATCGCGAAAAACGTCTTCTTTGGTATCTAAAATTATTCTAAAGTGATAAATCATAACGATGCAAATTTATGCGTAAAATCCAATACAATTGCACACCAAATAGTAGTGTGGCCAATAAAAGGTGAAGCGGTTGTGTGGCAAATGGAAAATCAAAGTAATACATGGCAATTCCCAACAAAATTTCGCCACCAATAAGCCACAATGCGCGGTGGATAAAAATGCGTTCTAGCTTGTTGCGTACGACCTCAATCAAGAGCCAAGCA
>JAURDG010000029.1 GCA_030828025.1 Flavobacteriaceae bacterium
TATATACACGAGATACAGAGCTGTACGATCCTGAACTGACAGCAGTAGCAGAACGCGAGACATCATTAGCACCACTGATGACATAGGTATCGGCAGGTGCAATTTCCAAACCGCCCAGCGTAACAGAACTACCCGAAGCAATGGAAACAGATGATCCAGAGTTGATGGTTAATATTTGACTAAAAAGAAATGGAGAAATAAACAATCCTAATAGGATAAGTAAACGTTTTTTCATTTGTTAAATGTAAATAAAAAAAAGAAATGGGATTATTAAAAGTCGTTATTACTTTTTAAGCAGTAAATCCTTGCAAAAATTGGTCGATATAACTCCTTAGTGGTACTCGATAAAATCTTTCAAATAATTTTAAGACATTAGCATACGAGAATCTATTAAAAATTGAATTTATTTATTTGGTGAAAATTTATAGCTGAAAATGAAAAAATATTTCTACAATGACGGGACGAAAGAACATGGTCCATTCACTTTTGAAGAGCTGCAAAACGAAAACATCACTAGAGAAACAAAAGTTTGGTTTCAAGAGTTAGGTGAATGGAAAGTTGCTGCTGAAGTTCCAGAACTAAGTGAACTTTTTAAGCTAGTTCCACCGCCAATCAATGAAGCAAATTCATCGAAAGCAACAGCAGTGCCAACTGATCAAAAACCACCAAAAAACTGGTTAGTTGAATCGATTTTAGTTACCTTATTTTGCTGCCTTCCATTTGGCATTGTAGGCATTATAAACGCCTCTAGTGTCGAGTCGAAATTTTATGCTGGCGATTTTGTAGGGGCTAAACAAGCATCAAGGGATGCTAGAAAATGGATGCTTTGGGGCTTTTGGTCTGGGATGATTGGTATCCTGTTGTACGTCGTATTCTATTTCTTCATTTTTGGAGTTGCCCTTCTTGATGAATTTTAACACCAAAAAATTTCTTGTTTGGAGTTTGAAGATTGTAGTTTTGCTATTTATCGGCACGTTTTACAAGACATTTAACCCCATAGAGCGTGACTTTTTCCCAAAATGCCCATTTATGGAAGCGACTAGCGTAAAATGTCCTGGTTGTGGTGCGCAAAGAGCCATTCATTACCTCTTAAATTTTGATATCTTAAGTGCTGCAAAACAAAACCTATTGTTGGTATTATCGATACCTTATATTGCAACGGGTGTTGTGTTTGATTCCTTAAAAACAAGAAACAAAGCTTATTTAACGTGGCGAAAAAGACTTTTTGGGCGACAGGCAGTTTATGTAATTCTTGCGTTGATTGGTATCTTTTGGATGCTACGAAATTTCAATTAAGTATTAACTTATTTAAATAAACATCTTAAAACCTAACATAATTTTACTAATTTTAACAAACTTTAAACAATAGTAAGTTATGACAGATTCTAATCAAAATAGAAAAATTATGGGCACTGGAGAGGCAATTATTTGGTTTCTTCTTTGTTTGCCAATCGGATTTATGCAAATGGGACAACCCGTAAAAGGCTGGGCTTGGGTTGGTATTTCAATTGTTACTGGTGGTCTAGGCGGTTTAGTTGCCGTGATTGACTATTTTATGTGTTTTGGTGCCCAACAAAATAGACCTATCGGAGAATGGGAGTTTTTCCCAAAATAAAATTCCTTTTTTTAGGAGTTACTGTTGTCCTGATAGCCTATCTAATAGGTTGGCTTGATTTTGCCTGTCCAATAAAGCGTTTTTCCGGATTGCTTTGCCCGATGTGTAACTCGACGAGCTCAATTCAGGCTTATTTTTCTGGTGATTTTTTAAATGGTTTTTTATTAAATCCCTTGTCTGTATATTTCACGGCACTATTGGCAATTAGCTACATAAAGTTTTTTTCTATTGCCTTAGATGTGGCATGGATAGCGCAAGACAAATTAGACAACTATTTTTTTTCCTTAAGTAACCTAAAATTGGCTGGGATTCTTATACCTGCAAATTTTATTTATTTAAACTTTTTTCTGCATTCAAGCTAATTGCCGCACATTTGGTAAAACGTTACACTAGTTTAGTCCGCTGATTTAAAGTATTTTTGTGCTATGTTTCAGCGTGGAATGATCTTTTTTTCTGGGTGCTCCCATTTTTTTTATGGCATAATAGCCCTTTACCACCCGTATTTTATTGCTGAATATACACGATATGGTTTTGGTGACTATCGTCTCGCTATTGGCGCAATACAATCTGTTTTGGGTATAGCGTTGTTACTTGGTTTTTTTAACAAAAAATTAAAGCTATTTGCTGCACTTGGGCTCACGCTTATGATGGTAGGAGCCTTAGTCACACGGATTTCTATCGGCGATAGTTTCTGGCAATCTACCCCCGCTATTTTCTATTTGATCATAAATTTAGCTATATTTAGTACATCTATAAAATCAAAAAAATGAATATCTTAAAGAAAATTTTGATGCTGTCGGTCTCAGCAGTAGTCTTAAATGTGTGGTTATTTAGGTTTAGTAAGGCTACACCCTATCGTGGCGGAAACGCTTCTAACATGCTCGAAGAGTTTGCCGAATATGGCTTGAGCGAGACCATAGCCTACGTGGTAGGTGGGCTTAAGATTTTAGCAGCACTTGGGCTTTTGTTTGGTTTGGTGTACAAGAGAACCATAACACCTGCAGCCACGCTTATGGGCGTTTTGATGATTGGTGCTATTGCCATGCACGTCAAAGTAGCCGATGAGGCCATAAAATATGTACCAGCAGGATTGATGCTTGTGGGTAGCTCACTTATTTTATTGTTGAACAAAAAAAGCTAAGCACACCAAGAGTGGTGATGGCTACATTCGGAACACACCAAAAGCATCGGAACCCTTAATGGGCGCATTGTAAACAGCCGACAACGAAAGGCTTAGGTATTTACGTGTGTCTATTGGGTCAATTACGCCATCGTCCCAAAGTTCGGAAGTCGCATGCCACACACTTGCCTTTTGTTGTGCATCCAAAAACATGGCATCTTTTTCCTTCTTAAGCTGTTTTTCGTCAACAGCTTTGTTTAACGAAGCCGCCGATTGTCGTTTCACGATTTCCATTACACCAGAAATTTGCTCGGCTCCCATCACACCAGATTGAACATTGGGATAGGAAAACAAAAATCGAGGCTTAAACGAACGACCACACATGGCATAATTGCCAGCGCCATAGGAGTTACCAATCAATAAACTAATGTGTGGTACCGTACTTCCTGAAACAGCATGGATCATCTGTGAACCACTGTTAATCATACCCTCTTGCTCGTACTGTTTACCTACCATAAACCCAGTCGTGTTATGAATAAATAAAATAGGCGTGTCCGATTTGTTTGCCAGTTGAATAAACTGCGTTGCTTTTTGCGCAGCTTCAGCAAAAATAACTCCGTTATTGGCGATTACAGCTACAGGATATCCATTGATTTTTGTCCAACAGCAAACCATGGTAATGCCGTAGTTTGTCTTAAATTCAGTAAAATGAGAGTTGTCCACGATACGCAACAGCAATTCACGTACATCAAATGGCCTTTTTAAGTTAGCTGGAACTATACCTAAAATTTGATCGGCACTATAACGCGGTTGTATCACAGAAGCCGAAGGCACCGCATGTGGTTCAGCAGGTCGTAAAGTTTTCACAAGCTCTCGAGCAGTACTGATTGCATCTTCCTCATCATCAGCTAAAAAATCTGCCACACCAGAAATACGGCTGTGCATCATAGCACCACCCAACTCTTCGTCGTTAGCTACTTCGTTTGTGGCCATTTTTACCAATGGTGGACCTGCCAAAAAGACCTTTGCGGCATCTTTTTGCATGATGGTATAGTCGGACATACCAGGCACATATGCCCCGCCAGCGGTTGCATTACCAAAAACGATAGATATGGTCGGAATTCCTAACTTAGAACGTCGTGACATTTCTCTAAAAGAAGCACCGTAATTGTTAAATACCCGATCTTGATCGGGTAAGTTGGCACCGCCACTCTCAACCAAGTTAATGGTGGGTAGTCTGTTTTCTAACGCAATTTCGCCTAAACGAACCACCTTTAAACTTGTTGCATAGTCAACAGCACCACCCTTTCGTGTGCCAATATTGGCATTAATCAAACACAGTCGTTTGTTCACATAGCCAATACCAACAACGGTGGTGCCGCCCGGACCAAAGCCACCCTGGTGCGTTAACCCTGCTAAGGGCATAAGCTCTAAAAAAGGGCTGTCTTTGTCGAGTAGCAGCGTAATGCGTTCACGAGCCAACAGCTTTCCTCGCTTACGTGCACGTGCGATGTGCGTTTCTGATCCTTGATTTTTAGCTAGCTGTAAATGCGTGTTTAGCTCACCTACTAAATCTTGCATTTCTTTTAGGTTGGCTTTGTACGCAGCACTACTGGTACTAACACGGGATTTGAACAAACTCATTTATTTACGATTGAGGTGTTGAAAGTACAAAATTAATATCTCCTGGTAGATTTCTTTAAGACAAACGACCAGAAATTAAAGATAAACTATGAACACACAGATATCAGTCATCTTTGTGGAGAAAAAACAACAAAGATTAACCCAAATGCGCCAATAAAATCAGATGCTTCAGCTGAACGGAGCAGCCTAATGAAGTATAACTAGAACCTAATTCTGTAGAAAGAAGTTAAAGCAACTTAATATTGCTTGCTGCCATACCTCTTTTGCCTTCAACTTCTTCAAAAGAAACTTCGTCTCCTTCATGTAGCTTTAAGCCGTTTACTAGCGCACTTACGTGTACAAAAATGTCGTTTCCTTCTTCAGTTGTAATGAAGCCAAATCCTTTGGATTCATTAAAAAATTTTACTTTTCCAGTCATAATAAAAATATGCGCAATTTTACAATATATATTTGGATAAGTAACACAAATATTTGATTATTTAACAATTAACAACCCACAAAAAGCAAAAAAGCGCCTTTTGGCGCTTTTTTACATCTTAGATAAACACTCATATCCAGTGCACTTCACCAGAAGCCAGTTGATATACACCGCCCATGATGGCGATATCACCAGCCGACTCCAACTCGGCAAGAATAGGTGACATACTTCGAATTTGAGCTATCGTATGGCTAACATTCTTGAGTATTGAAGCGTTAACAAAATCGGTATTCTGACTGTTATGTGGTTCGGAAACTTGCGATTTAACAACATCTACAGCAGGCTGAATATTTGCCAATAAAGAAGTGATATTGCCCAACTGAACTCCGTCACAAGCTGCCTTTACGGCACCACAACCTTCATGACCCAGAACCACAATAAGCTTGCTTCCAGCTACCTTACAAGCATATTCCATACTTGCGATGATATCTGTATTGGCGAAGTTTCCTGCTACTCTAGCAACAAAAATATCACCCAATTTTTGGTCAAAAACATCTTCGACCACAACACGCGAGTCAATACACGAAAGTACAATGGCTTTTGGCGCTTGACCCGAAACAGAAGCCATACGCAATTCGTTATGATCTGCCTGTGTTAGATTATTGGTGGTATAGCGGGCATTGCCCGTTTTAAGTTGCTCCAAAACTGAACTTGGCGTAAGTGCTGCTTGTGCATCTTGTGTTAATATGTCTTTTCTCATAATATTATTTTTTAATTGAATTCATGTGTTGTAAAAAATCAGGAAGTTCCTCAAAAATATTTTCCGTAGGAACCAAACGGGGTATTAATCGAATTTGCTCCATCATAAAGCGCGGTTGTTTTGGCAAATGAACAAAATAAATGTTTTTATCTTCATTACTCAACTCAACAAGCAAATCTTCTAATGCAAACAATCCGGATTGATCAATATAATCCATCCTATCGAAGCGAAACAATATGGTTTTTGCCGAGCTTGATATTTCTTTAGCAAGCCGTTGAAAACCATCTGTAGAACCAAAAAACAAGGGGCCATTCACGTGCTTGATGGATATTGTATCACTTTTTAACTCAGCCAAGGCTTTTTCATCCGCCCATAATTCCTCTTTGGCACCTGTTGTCACCTTTGACTTTTCTGCAGTCAAATCGCCAATCTTTTTCATAAACATCAAAGAAGCGACTACCAATCCAATGCCTACGGCATAAACAAGGTTCCAAAAAGTAGCGAGTAACATTACTGAAAACATGATGATAACCTCCGAGCTCATCCGAACCATCAACGAACGGAACATGCCCTTTGGTTTTCCAATCTGAACGTCTTTAGGCATAAATGGAATGGCACGCAGTCCTTTGTAATCCATAACACCTATTCCAACAGTTACCAAAATCCCAGCCAATACAGCCGCTGGAATTGTCGATGCTACCGAGCTTAACGCCAATAGGATAAACAACAATACCAGTCCCGCTATCATACCAGAAATACGTGTTTTCCCGCCAGAATTTATATTGACAACGGTTCTAATGGTAGCTCCAGCACCAGGAATACCACCAAACAACGCCGAAATGGTATTACCAACTCCTTGCCCTATAAGTTCCTTATTTGGTCTGTGTCGTGTTTTGGTCATGTTATCAGCCACAACACTCGTCAGCAGTGAGTCTATAGCCCCCAAAAGCGCAAGTGTTAATGCCGTGAAAACATAAGGTGTTAGCTGCCCAAGGCTCAAGGAAGTAAACACATTCCACTGCGGTACTGGAAAGCCTTCTGGTATGGCCGTAATTGGTCGGTAATTGGGTACAAAAAATACGGCGATTCCAGTCATCACAATCAAGGCAACTAAAGTACTTGGCACGACAGTTGTGATGCGCTTAAACCCGTAAATGATAAATATGGTACCCATCGCCAGTACAAACTCGATCCAATTGATGTGCTTTAGGGCAGCAGGCAGTACACGAAGTGCACCTACTACTCCAGAAGCAGATTTTGTAGCTAAGTTTTGAGATTCTTCTAAAATTTGTGCTTCAGTAATGTTCTCTCCCCGAGAAACGGTCTCGGAAAAATCCTCCAAAACAAGCAGTCCCTCAGTGGCTTCATCATTAAGGATACTCCCTAAAATGACAGCTTCCGCTTGGGGCTTAAATGTTGAAACATAAGCCGTATCGTCTTTGGCATAGTAGCCTAAAACAGGGAGTAACTGCGTGATAAGGATAATCAGTCCAATGGCAGTCATAAAACCTGAAACAACTGGATATGGAATATACCTAATGTACTTTCCTAACTTCAAAAAACCCAAACCAACCTGCATCAGTCCCGCAAGCATAAAAACCGCCAAAATGATGGGAAGAGCCTTTTCAATGCTTCCTTCGTTCGCAGCAATTAAGGTACTTATGATGACCATACTTACTGCGGTCATGGGAGCCGTAGGCCCAGAGATTTGTGTGTTGGTGCCACCCAAAAGAGCAGCAAAAAAACTTAAAAATATGGCGCCGTAAAGCCCTGCGTCAGGTCCTAATCCAGAGGAAACACCAAACGCTAAGGCCAAGGGAAGCGCTACAATACCGGCAGTTAAACCACCAAAGATATCACCCTTAATATGAGCAAATGCTTTTTTCATAAAAGTTTATAATTAAATTAAAATGTATGTGAAAATGGGGCTGGCAAATTAATTATGCCAAACGAGGAGGAGGCAACTCTAGACGTGCAAAAGCGTCAGAAATATGAAATTGATCGTAAAGACTAATCAGAAGTTTGTCGCTAAAAAAAACGGAAAGCGAAAAGTTTTCGATTAGAAACTTACTTTCTTTCATAAAGTCAGCCGTGTTGTTGTCTTCAATTGGCTTTGGGTCTTCATGTTCACTAGTTATGTTCACTACCTCGTGATGTGGACTATTCAATAAAAGGATAGGAATTCCACTTAATTGAATACCAAGTACAAAAAGGAAAAAGGGTTTAAAAAAACCAAAGCTAAACAGACCAAAATTTCGTAAAAACCTACGTTCCATTCTTTTTAATAGCAAAAGCAAAAGTACAGAATTTCATTAAGTTTTTCAAGATTAAATAAAATGATGGGGCAAATTTGAGCTCGTTGAGCGGCTCAATTTGTTAGTTCGCGTGCATTTAGGTGCATTTCGAAAAAATGTTAGTGAAATTAAAAAATGCAGCACTAATTTTATAAAAAAAATTTGTGCCTATCCATTTAATTTTATGGCATGGAAATACATGACCGATTGCGTAAAATACTTAAAGATGAAGGTTTGTCTATTTCCAAATTTGAACGAATCATTGGTGTCGGACAAAACTCGGTATCTACTTGCTTAAGGAGGCAGTCTAGTGTTAGTCACACCGTGCTACAAGGCATTAAAGAACATTTTCCTCACCACAGCATTGAATGGTTGGTGACAGGAAAAAACGAAAATACCAATAAAAAAATTGTAGCCAATATACTTGTCAAACTCTCAGAAGTCAATAAAGAGCTTAAAGAAATTAAGTAGATTGTAGCCTAACAACAAGTGCTTCGGGCTTGATAAACTGATCCTCGCCAGTCATCATATTTTTTAGAGAAACCACCCCTTTTTCTTTTTCTTCTTCACCAAAAAACACCACCCATGGAGCATCAACCTGGTTCGCGTAATTCAACTGTTTTTTCAACTTTTGGTCTGTTGGATAACACACCACCCGAAGACCAGCCGCACGCCAACTTGAGACGTAGGGCATCATTTCGCTCATATAATCATCACCAAAATGCAGCACAACCACGTCTATGGCTTGCGTTAAACGTTTCGGAAACAAACGGAGTTCATCTAGCACCAAGCACAAACGATCCAATCCAAAAGAAATACCCAATCCATTCATCCCGTTTAATCCAAAAAGGGCTGTGAGGTTATCGTAACGTCCGCCAGCCCCAATAGAACCCATGACAACGGATTTTGGAGGTGCGACTTCAAAAATTACACCAGTGTAGTAATTCAATCCACGTGCCAAGGTTAAATCAAATGCCAAATGACTTACTTGCAAAGGGGAAACAAACGCCAATACCTTGCGTAGATGCGCTATGCCAGCTAAAGCATCAGGATGTGCTGTAAGCATTTGCTCTAGAGCGTCTAATTGCTCCAAAAAAGTTCCTGAAAGTTCTAACAAAGGACCTAGTTTAGAAAACGAATCCTCTTCAAAACCTTTTTGACGAAGCTCATCAAACACTCCTTCGACACCAATTTTATCCAATTTATCAAGAGCAATTGTAAAATCGACAATTTGGTCTGGGGCATCTAAATAGGCTGCAATACCCGCCAAAATTTCTCGGTGGTTAATTCGAATCGTACACCCGGTTAAGGACAAATCATTGAACACATCATCAAATAGCTGAATGCATTCGGCCTCAAATACGGGACCAATCGGCCCAACAACATCGGCATCGCATTGCGTAAATTCTTGGAAGCGCCCACGTTGTGGTCGATCTGCACGCCAAACAGTTTGTATTTGGTAGCGTTTGAATGGAAAGGCTAATTCGTTTTGATGTTGTGCAACAAAGCGGGCAAAAGGAACGGTCAGGTCGTAACGCAGTGCCTTTTCAGAGATTGATTGCGTAAAACGCCCCAGCTTGTTGTCTTCAAAAGCGTCTAGGTCTGCTTTTTTAATCTTTTCGCCAGAATTTAGAATATGAAACATCAAGCGATCGCCTTCTTCGCCGTACTTCCCTTGAAGGGTAGATGTCTTTTCCATCGACGGCGTTTGTATAGGCAAAAAGCCATAGCGCTCAAACTGTGCCTTGATTATTTCGGATACGTAGGACTGGCGTGCTACGTCTGCGGGCAAAAAATCGCGTGTGCCCTTTGGAATACTGGGTTTCTGAACCATGAATACAAATTAAGTAAATATCTGTTTAAACAAAAAAAAAGCCGCAAAAGCGGCTTTTCTATATTGGTTTACACAAACCTATTTTGTTTCAGCCTCTTTGGTGACTTCAAAATCTAGTGCTGCAAACACCTCGCGGTGCAAACGGATATTCGCCGTATGCGTTCCGAGCGTCTTCACAGATCCACCTGCAAGTTTGATACATTTTCGATCGATTGCATGACCAGCGTTTGCTAGTGCTGCTTCAAGGTCGATGGTTCCAATAGAACCGAACAACTTATTTCCAGCACCAGCTTTGGCAGCTATTTTCAAAGACAGCTTACCCAATGCTTTAGCCTGGTTTTGTGCATCCTCGATAAGCTTTTGCTCCTTGAAGGCACGTTGTTTAAGGTTTTCGGCAAGTACTTTTTTGGCAGAGGATGTAGCAAGAATAGCCAATCCTTGAGGAATCAAAAAATTACGTCCATACCCATTTTTTACTGTAACGATATCGTCTTTAAACCCTAGGTTCTCAACGTCTTGTTTTAAAATAAGCTCCATGATGTTTATTTTAATAAGTCTGCAACATAAGGCATGAGCGCAAGGTGACGTGCACGCTTAATGGACACAGATAGTTTACGTTGATACTTGAGCGATGTACCGGTCAAGCGACGCGGTAAAATTTTACCTTGCTCGTTAACAAACTTCAATAAAAAGTCTGGGTCTTTGTAGTCGATATACTTAATGCCCGCCTTTTTGAATCGGCAGTACTTTTTGATTTTGCTTGTTTCAATATCAAGCGGCGTAAGGTATCTGATTTCGCCTTGTTTTCCGCCTTTGCTTTCTTGTTCGATAGACATGATTTATGCTTTTTCAGTTAAACGTTCTCTTCTTTTTACCGCCCAAGCCTCAGCGTGCTTGTCTAGTTTTACCGTCAAATAGCGCATAACACGCTCATCACGGCGGAACTCTACTTCAAAAGGATTAATGGCATCGCCATCAAGCGTGAAATCGAGCAAGTGATAAAAACCACTTTTCTTATTTTGAATAGGATAGGCAAACTTTTTCAAGCCCCAATCCTCTTTGGCGATTAGCTCACCGCCACGAGACGTAATAAACGTCACGTATTTTTCTACTGCTTCCTTTACCTGATCTTCAGATAAAACGGGATTCAATATGAAAACAGTTTCGTAATGATTCATAAATAAATTATTTAATTGGGCAGCGAAAATACGTATTTTATATGTTTCCACAAATGCATGTGTACATTTATCCTTACTGCGGGTCCACATCGACTGCCGTGCGCACTTGCTTAAACGCTCCAACTTGTGCAAAACTGTGTAATAAATCCTCCAATCTTTGCTTTGCAGCGGCTTGTGACACATCAA
>JAURDG010000064.1 GCA_030828025.1 Flavobacteriaceae bacterium
GTCCCAAGATTTCTTTTTTAGACCATTGCGTGGGCTTAGGCTTGGCTGCTAATTGCTGTCGATTGGCTTCTTTTAGATAGGTTTCACAAGTAGTGACTAATTGATTTAGTCGGGATACCGTACAGTTCATTTGGGCAGAGGTTTAGTTTCTTTAGTTGATCATTCTATCTAGCTGATGACTGCATTAATGATGGATACCATCTCCTTTATGTCTTTAACTTTTCCTTCCACGCAATATCCATTTTCTTCAAATCATACCAGTTGATGTTGAACCCAAATCAGTACAACCAAAATAAATCTGTTTCTTGTTGCCGAAAAGACCAAAAATTTAGTAGGTAGTTAAGGCAGTAGAACGATTTGGGTATTATTATTCTACCAAATATACAAAAAAAAAGCAGCCGATTGGCTGCTTTATTATTTAAAGGTGGATGACTTCGTCGTAGGCATCGGCTACGGCTTCCATCATGGCTTCACTCATGGTCGGATGCGGGTGAACCGCCTTTAAAACCTCATGACCAGTTGTTTCGAGTTTACGACCTAAGACCGCCTCGGCAATCATATCTGTTACGCCAGCACCTATCATGTGGCAACCTAGCCATTCGCCGTATTTAGCATCAAAAATAACCTTGATAAAGCCGTCCGAAGTACCGCTGGCTTGAGCTTTTCCAGAAGCAGAAAATGGAAACTTGCCAACCTTGATGTCATAGCCTTGTTCTTGTGCTTGAGCTTCGGTCAATCCAACCGATGCAATTTCTGGACTGCTGTACGTACATCCCGGAATATTTCCATAATCAAGGGGTGTTACATGATGCCCTGCAATTTTTTCGACACACAAAATACCTTCGGCAGAAGCGACATGTGCAAGTGCCTGACCTGCAGTTATATCACCAATGGCGTAATAACCCGGAATATTGGTTTGATAAAAATCATCGACCAGCACTTTGTCCCGATCGGTTGCGATTCCAACAACCTCAAGCCCTATGTTTTCGATATTTGTTTTAATGCCAACAGCAGAAAGTACAATATCCGCTTCCAGTTGTTCTTCGCCTTGTTGCGTTTTTACTGTTGCCACAACGCCTTTTCCTGAGGTGTCAACTTGGGTTACTTCTGCATTAGTTAATACTTTAATCCCCGCTTTTTTAAAGCTTTTTTCCATCTGCTTGGAGATGTCTGCATCTTCAACAGGGACGATACGTGGCTGAAATTCAACGATGGTTACATCTGTCCCCATAGCGTTGTAGAAATAAGCAAATTCTACACCAATAGCTCCCGAGCCAACGACAATCAGTTTTTTGGGTTGTTGCTCAAGTGTCATTGCCTTGCGGTAGCCAATAACCTTTTTTCCATCTTGAGGAAGACTTGGTAGTTCGCGTGAGCGAGCACCAGTTGCAATGATGATGTGCTTGGCAGAAAGTTCTTGTTCACTTCCATCTTCGGCTTTAACGTGTACCTTCTTTCCAGGAAGTAAGGAACCATAGCCCATGATGACATCAATTTTATTTTTTTTCATCAAAAACTGTACGCCTTTGCTCATGGTTTCGGCTACGGTACGACTTCGATTTACTACAGCATCAAAATCTTTGTCGTATTCTTTAACGCTAAGCCCGTAATCTTCGGCATGTTGCAAGTATTCAAAAACTTGTGCAGATTTGATTAGTGCTTTGGTTGGAATACAGCCCCAATTAAGGCACACACCTCCAAGGCTTTCTTTTTCAACCACAGCCGTTTTAAATCCCAATTGAGATGCACGAATGGCAGTCACGTAGCCGCCGGGACCACTTCCTAAAACGATGATGTCGTATTGACTCATAAATAAAATTTGTGCAAAAATACAAAACAACCCACTATTGGCTGGTGCTATTTTTCCTTTTTGTTTTCAGAAAAGTCCAGCGCTACTGAATTGACGCAATATCGCAATCCAGTATCGGTAGGTCCATCACGAAATACGTGCCCCAAATGCCCGTCGCAACTGTTGCAGATGATTTCAGTTCGAGACATACCTAAAGAAGTGTCACGCTCGTACCGAATCTTTCCTTCAATGGCTTTGTCAAAACTAGGCCATCCGCAGTCGCTCCTAAATTTTGATTCGCTGGTAAACAAGGGTTCATTACAAGCAACACAGCGGTAAGTTCCATCTTCAAAATGAAGGTTATACTTTCCAGTATGCGGATATTCTGTTCCTTTTTTGCGCAGTATGCGAAAGGCTTCGGGGTCTAGTTTGTCTTTCCAATAATCATCTGTTTTTTTCATGTCCATAGATGTTTGTTTGTTTGTGCTGCTCTTTTGAGCTTCTTGTCCGCAGGCGAAACATAGCATAAATAGATTTAAGGCTATAAGTGTGATTTTCATGGTGCTTTTATAAATGAGGTTACTAGATCAATGACTTTAGGGTCGTTTAAAATTTTGCTGTGCCCAAGTCCTTCTGTAATGACGAGTTGGGCGTTTTTGTGGTGCTTAACGATGTTCGTTGCGCAATCAACAGACACATCGTGATCATCTTGATCATGAATCACTAGTGTGGGGATAGCTATTTGCTGTGCCGCTAAACTGGTATCATAATCCGCTAAGCGAACATTGTGTTTTCGTTCAAAATAAGCAACCATACGTAAACATGTTTTTTGGCTTAAGCCAATAATTGCAGTATAGTTTTCAAAAACCGTGCTCATTTTATCAATCGCAGCTAGGGTTACCAATTTTTTTACCTCATTAGCTTGTTTTGAGTGTTGAAACGACACACCGCCACCAAGCGAATGCCCTATGATGCCATAAAATCCACCGTAGTGTTGTGCTAAATAGTTGGTTACCTTCAATATTTGCAACATATTGGTTTTGCTACCAGTAGATTGCCCATGAGCTGGTGCATCGTAAGCGATAACGTGAAATCCTGCCGTAAATAACTGCTCGGCTATGCGGTACATTTGCGTGCCTCGACTGCTCCAACCATGATTGATTAGTATGCGTTTTCCAGAGTTCTTCCATTCATAAACCATAATATGTTCATCTATTTTGGCTATGTGATGCAATTTACTCGTGCAGTTCAAGGTTTGTTTTTTTTCGTGCTTTGGCGTACGAAACTTTATGGGTTTTGAAAAGATATGTGCCGCTATGCGCATGGCAATATAGGGCGAAATGCGCTCTATAGTTTTAAAGCCAAACACGAGCCATTTTGGCACGGGAACTCCTTGTTGATGTTTTTTCTTTTTGCCCATAAAATACAAATGTACGCTTCTCGTTTTTTTTCGTCTAAAAACTATTTTGTTAATTTGAAGAAATACTGCATATGCCAAAACATAAAAAAGGCGATAAAAAGCTGCTTCGTGCATGGGCCTCTTACGATTGGGCCAATTCTGTTTATTTTTTGGTTATTTCTTCAACCATTTTCCCCTTGTATTACGGATATATTTGTGGTAATCAAACGCATTTGGAGGTGTTTGGAATGTCGTTTAAAAATACGGCACTCATCAGTTATGTTACGGCTCTTGCCTTTATTTTTATAGCCTTGTGGTCGCCTATACTTTCGGGTATTGCCGACTATATGGGCAATAAAAAACGCTTTATGCAATTTTATTGCTACTTGGGCTCGGCTGCCTGCGTGGGCTTATATTGGTTCAATCTGGATAATATTTATTGGGGATTGCTGTTTTATTTTTTGGCTCTTGTTGGTGCTTGGTCGAGTTTGGTGTTTTACAATTCTTATCTGCCAGATATTGCACATCCAGCACAACACAATCAGCTGAGTGCTCGTGGATTTGCTTTGGGCTACATTGGCAGTGTGTTGCTTCTTTTGATTAACCTGTTTATGGTACTCAAACCCGATTGGTTCGGGATTACAGGCAAAGACGGCGCTGCAGAACTAAAGGCTATGCGCTATTCATTTGTGTTGGTAGGTGTTTGGTGGTTTTCGTTTAGTCATATTGCCTTTTATCATTTACCTCGTGGGTTCAAAGATAAAGTTTACACAAAAGACATCTTTTTTAATGGGTATCGTGAACTAAAATCTGTTTGGAATAGCTTGCGTAACCTGACCAAGCTCAAGCGCTATTTGGGTGCGTTTTTTATTTTTAGCATGGCGTTGCAAACCGTCATGTTGGTTGCGGCATACTTTGGCGAGCAGGAAATATCTTGGTCGGGCGAAGAAAAAACAATGGGGCTGATTATCAGTATTTTACTTATTCAGATTATTGCCATTTTTGGCTCCATTCTTTCCTCTAGACTTGCCAACAAATGGGGCAACATCAAAACACTGATTCTACTCAACTCGATTTGGGTGGCCTTGTGTGTAGGTGCCTATTTTATATACGAACCCATAGAGTTCTATGTAATTGCAGCTTTCGTTGGGTTGTGTATGGGCGGCATACAGTCGGTAGCACGCTCTACCTATTCACAATTGATACCCGAAACACTAGACACCACGTCATATTTTAGCTTTTACGATGTCTCCGAAAAAGTAGGTATCGTTATCGGTATGTTGATGTACGGTACAGTTGATCAGATAACAGGAAGTATGCGAAATGCCATCCTGTTTTTTGTGGCGTTCTTTTTGTTGGGTGCAATTTTATTGATTCGCCTTCATCTAAAGAGTGGCAAAACCATGCCTTAGGCTAATATTTATTCACATCCCCAGAGCCGACTATCTTTTTTTCAATCACTTTTACCGACTTATTGACGTGCACGTCTCCTGAACCTACAACTTTGGAATTAAGTTTTTCGGATGCGTTCACTGAAATGTCGCCCGAACCAGTAACCGTGGCGTTGCATACGCTTACCTTTAAGTCTTTAGCATCAATGTCACCCGATCCAGTAACTGATGCATTAAATTCTTGTGCCTTTCCGCTAATGTCTATATCGCCAGAACCTGCAATGGCAGCTTGAAGTTCCTCAACAGCAACATCAACCTCAATGTCGCCAGACCCATTCACGTTGAGCTTTAGTTTGGAGGTCGTTAACGGGAACATTCCATCGATATCACCAGAACCATTAAGACTTAGTTTAGACACCTCTGTTACGGGGACATTAATTTTTATCCCTTTTCCATGTGATGTACGAAGACTAATCTGATCTTTTATTTTGATGCGCAGTTTTTCATTTTTATTGGTGATTTCAATGTATTCCAGTAGATTTTCTTCCGCTTCTAGCGTAATACTTCCTTCCTCACCTTGAGAAAGACTTACATAAATGCTTCCATTTACGCTAATGGCATCGTAAGTGCCAAGTTCGCGCACTTCAGTAGCCATAGTTCCGTTTCCCTTGATTTTTTTCTGCCACCATTGGGCTTGTGCCGTGCTAAAGACAAATAAAAAGAGTATGCTTAGAGTTAGGTTTGTTGTTTTCATGATTAGATTTGTTTTTTATTTATAACGACTTTTGGCGTAAAATGTTACACTGGCATGGAGTTTGAAATTTAGTAGCCAAATAATATATTACCACCATGCATGCTGTTTTTTTAACCAAAAACAGACAAAATGGCATACATTATCCTTATGGCGCGAACAAAATTTTTATCCTTAGATAGCCTTTCTGCACAAGATTTAGAAGAAGATGCGGACTTGATTCCCCTGATGACTACAGATGACGAGGAGGCAATTCAAAAAGAACCTATCCCGAACGAGCTTCCGATTCTACCACTCAAGAATATGGTCTTGTTTCCAGGTGTTGTTATTCCGATAACAGCTAGTCGGGATCGTTCTATCCAATTGATTAAAGAAGTCAATAAAGGAAATAAATTATTAGGCGTAGTTGCGCAAAAGAGCGGAAGCGTGAATGCCCCCAAGGCGAACGACTTATACAAAAAAGGCACCTTGGCTAAAGTCTTACGTGTGCTCAAAATGCCCGATGGTAACACAACGGTTATTCTTCAAGGTAAACGGCGATTTGAAACAGTCGAATACACTGCCGAAGAACCTTTTTTCACGGCAAAAGTAAATGCGCTAGACGAGCAACGTCCCAGCGACGATGAGCCAGCTTTTGTTGCTATTATTGATTCAATAAAAGACCTTGCGCTTAAAATCATTGCACAAAATCCTGAAATTCCTTCAGAGGCATCCTTTGTCATTAAAAACATTCAAAGCAATGCGTTTTTAGTCAACTTTGTTTCTGCTAACATGAATATGTCTGTTGCTGAAAAGCAAGAAATTTTGGAACTGGACAACCTTGAGCAACGCGCACTTATTTGCCTAAAGCAGATGAATGTGGAGTATCAAAAATTATCACTCAAAAATGATATACAAACCAAAGTACGCCATGATTTAGACCAGCAGCAGCGCGAATATTTTTTACATCAACAGATGAAAACCATTCAAGAAGAATTGGGCGGCGTATCTTATGATGAGGAAGTACAAGAAATGCGGGAACGTGCCAAAACTAAGGCTTGGGACGATGCAGTTGCCAAACACTTCAATAAAGAGCTCGCAAAGCTTGAACGGATGAACCCACAAGTGGCCGAGTATTCTGTTCAGCGCAACTATTTAGACCTGTATTTAGATTTACCTTGGAATACGTTTTCGAAAGACTCGTTTGATTTGGTGCGCGCACAGCGCATTTTGGATCGTGATCATTTTGGTATAGATAAAGTAAAGCAGCGCATTATTGAACACCTTGCGGTACTCAAACTACGTAACGACATGAAGTCGCCCATTTTGTGTTTGGTGGGTCCTCCGGGTGTTGGCAAAACATCGCTTGGTAAGTCTATTGCAGAAGCCTTAGGACGCAAATATGTGCGGATGTCGTTGGGTGGTATGCGTGATGAAGCGGAAATTCGCGGACACCGAAAAACATACATTGGTGCCATGCCGGGTAGGGTCCTGCAAAACATCAAAAAAGCAACAACGTCCAATCCTGTTTTTGTTTTGGATGAATTGGATAAACTTACCGAATCTGCGCATGGAGACCCGTCTTCTGCCATGCTCGAAGTTTTGGACCCAGAACAAAACACCAATTTTTACGACAACTACCTTGAAACGGGTTATGACCTATCCAAAGTTATGTTTGTCGCCACAGCGAACTCACTTTCGACCATTCAACCAGCCTTGCGCGATCGTATGGAAATAATTGAGGTAACTGGGTATACCCTTGAAGAGAAAATCCAAATTGGGTTACGTTATTTACTGCCAAAACAAATTAAAGAACACGGTTTGTCTAAAGCATCCATA